>JAYNKS010000046.1:0-3192 GCA_038111345.1 Gammaproteobacteria bacterium
GAATAAGAGGGCGTTCTGGCCAGCTCGACGTCTCGTTGAAGTGATCCTGGGATCGCCTCAGAATAGACCCTCCACGCCGTCATCGTGACTGCCGTTGTGAATCTCTATAACTCTTTATCTCACCAGACCCTGTCTAACTGATGCGAGTCTCTTTCCTGGTGCCGGTCTACAACACCGACCCGGCGATCCTTACCCTGTGCGTGAATAGTGTGTTGAAGGCGGCGGCCGGAATTCATGAGGTGGTTGTGGTCGACGACGCTTCGGATCGCGCCGACACGAGGGCGTTTGTTGATCGTTGCGAGAAAGCCGGGATTGACGGGCTTCGCATCATTCGCAATTCGGGGAATCATGGGGTCTCCTTTTCGCTCAACCAGGCCGCTCACGCGGCCTCTGGCGATTTTCTTGCCCCGGTCGACCATGATGATGTAGTGGTGACTCCGGGTTTCAATCAGATGCTGAGAAGTCTGGCCTACCATCGGTCGCGCTGGGCCTACTCTGACGAGATTCAGGTCGATGAGAAAGGCTTTCTGATTCGGCGGATGTTCAAGCCGGACTACAGTCCCCAGCTTTTACGATCCCTCATGTACATCAATCACCTTCAGGTTTTTTCAAAGGATTTGTTTGAAGATCTCGGTGGGTATCGCGAGGGTTTTGAAGGCAGTCAGGACTATGATTTGGCGTTGCGGATGAGCGAGCGTTGCACACCGCTGCATGTTGAAGAAATTGCGTATCACTGGCGCATTCTTGATAAGACGCAGTCGCGCTCCGGAGAGCAACTCAGCGCGAGCAGTGTCGATAACGGGCGCCGCGCTCTGGAGGAGCACTTCGCCAGAAAACAGTGCGTGGCGCACGTCGCACCCGTTCTCTTTAAGCGCCATGCCCACACCGAACCAGAGCCCATCGGGGTCTATCGTTCCCGCCTCGCCGCTAATCAGGATTCCAAGGTCTCAGTGATCATCCCCTGCCGGCTGGGAACGACGAAACGCATAAATGATAAACCGCTGGTGCTGCTCGAGCATTGCCTGCAGGCGTTGGGCTGGTCATTCGTAGAGAAAGAGGCGAGTCGGGTAGAGCTCATCCTGGTGCTTAATGCAGGGGATGATCTCAAAAAAGGCGAGGAGGCGATCGTTCGTCGCGGGCTTTCAGGTTTCGCCATTGCAGATGCGCCCGGATTTTCTTTTTCCCGCAAATGCAACCTCGGTGCGGCCAAGGCGAGCGGTGACGTGCTGGTTTTCCTGAACGACGATACGGACATGCAGACCGCAGGATGGCTCTCCGATATCGTCTCGATTCTGAACGAGGACGATGTTGCCTGTGTTGGTGGCTTGATGCAGAACAATGATCGGACCGTGCAGTCCTGTGGCGATAACGTTGGGCGGGATTCAGCCGTGCACTATGTGCCTGAGGTCGGCGCTGATGGAGTGGGTGACGCCATGCACCGTTATCTCGCCGATCACGAGACCACGTCAATCAGCGGCGCCTTCTTGGGCACCCGCAAGTCCACATTCGAGGACATGGGCGGGTTCTCCGAGGCGTTTCCGAACAGTTTTCAGGATGTGGATTTTTGTCTTCGCGCTCGGGCCCGCGGTCTGCGCTGCATCACGGCCCCGGGTATTCGTCTGCTGCACTTTGAGTCGGCAACCCGCGATGCCAAAGTGGATTACGCGACCCTGAGCGCTTTTCGTTCCTACCATGGCCCCGGTCTTGCCGGGAAAGACCCTTATGCGTTCTGGCGCTATCAGCCGATTCATTTCTCTATGTTTTCTTACAACGGGATCAAGTTTCGTTTGTACCTGATTGCCAAAATGGTGGTCACTCGTGCCCGGCGGATCGAGAAAGCCCTGACCCGTCGGCCGCGTTGCTGGCGAGGCGTGTTGAAGAAAAGCGAGTACCGCGTCGTCTGATACAGTATCCCGCTGATTTATTACCATCAGCTTTAAAGCGGTAGTTTCGACGGACCATCCGCAATTACTGGTTATGACGAGAGATCCCCGATACGACATTCTTTTTGAGCCGGTCAAGATTGGACCGGTTACGGCCCGCAACCGTTTTTATCAGGTCCCCCATTGCAATGGTATGGGGCACCTGATGCCCAACAGCGTGGCTGCCATGCGGGGGGTGAAAGCCGAGGGTGGCTGGGCGGTTGTCGCGACGGAAGAGTGCGACATACATGTTTCGAGTGATGTGCTGCCGTACGCTGAGGCCCGCCTGTGGGATGATGGTGACGCGGACCGCCTGTCGCTCATGACGGAAAGAGTTCACGCCCATGGCTCCCTGGCAGCGATTGAGCTGGTGCATAGCGGTCACAACGCATCCAACCGCCACTCGCGACTGCCGGTTCTTGCTGTGTCTGATCTACCCGTAAATAGTTTCGATCCGGTTCAGGCCTGCGCAATGACAAAACGGGATATCACAGACGTGCGTCGCTGGCATCGTCAGGCCGCTGTACGTGCGCGTGACGCGGGTTTCGATATCGTGTACGTGTACGCGGGGCACAATCTGTCTCTGCCGATGCATTTCATCAGCCGACGCGCGAACAAGCGTTCGGACGAGTATGGCGGTTCGCTGGAAAATCGGGTCCGGCTCACTCGTGAATTGCTCGAAGACACCAAAGAAGCGGTCGGCGATCGCTGCGGGGTGGCCATCCGCTTTGCGGTAGACGAGCTTCTGGGCGACGCGGGGATCACCAGTGAGAGTGAGGGTCGTGAAGTCGTCGAAATGCTGGCGGAACTGCCTGATCTTTGGGACGTTAACGTCAGCGACTGGGCCAACGACTCGGTGACCGCCCGGTTTGGTGAGGAAGGCGCCCAGGAACCCCACGTCGCGTTCGTCAAGCAGGTCACCAGTAAGCCGGTGGTCGGCGTGGGCCGATTCACTTCGGCTGATGCCATGGTCTCGCAGATCAAGCGCGGCGTCCTCGATATGATCGGCGCCGCCCGCCCGTCCATTGCTGATCCTTTTTTGCCCAAAAAAATAGAAGAGGGTCGAATCGAGGATATCCGTGAGTGCATCGGCTGCAACATCTGCGTCAGTGGAGACTGGACGCAATCGCCGATCCGTTGCACGCAGAATCCTACGATGGGAGAGGAATGGCGCCGGGGTTGGCATCCGGAGATCATCGAGGCAAAAGGAGAAAGTAAAAAAATCCTGATTGTGGGCGCAGGCCCGGCAGGTCTTGAGGCAGCCATGAGC
>JAYNKS010000046.1:3202-7260 GCA_038111345.1 Gammaproteobacteria bacterium
CTGATGCGGGTGATGGCGGAGGCCGGGCGGCGCTCGAGGCCACGCTGCCTGGTTTGTCGAGCTACAAGCGGGTCAGCGACTACCGTCTGGGTCAAATTGAAAAACTGCCCAACGTCAGCTTCTTTCCCGGCAGTTGCATGGATGCGGACAGTGTTCGTGAGTTCGGGGCCGATCATGTGCTGATCGCCACAGGCGCACACTGGCGAGCTGACGGTCTTGGGCGATATACCGAGACTGGTGTCGCCGGTATCACCAGTCATCCGAATATCCTTACGCCAGACCAGCTGATGGCCGGAGATCTTCCGCAGGAGGGTGCTGTCGTGGTCTATGACGACGACCATTACTACATGGGCGGCGTGATTGCGGGCTGGCTTTCGGATCGGGGTCTTGCGGTTACGTTAGTCACGCCGGGCCCAGAAGTGTCCTGCTGGACGAAAAACACCATGGAGCAGCACCGAATCGAAAAGACGCTTTTGGATAAAGGGGTGTGTTTAATCGAGAAGCACACGCTCACCGACGTTTCTCATGAGACGCTTTCGTTTGCCCATAACACGACGTCCCAAATAACCGAGCTGCAGGCTCCGTCGCTCGTTATGGTGACGCTGCGCCGGCCGGTGAGCGAGCTGTACTTTGAACTCGCAGGTCACGAGGAGCAGCATCTGGAGACGTTGCCGTTTCGACTTACCCGAGTGGGCGACTGCATGGCGCCGTCGACGATCGCGGCCGCGGTCTACGACGGCCATCGTATCGCTCGGGAACTGGATAGCCCACCGCATCCGGATTCGGTGCCTTATAAGCGAGAGCGTCCCTTAATCGATCGTCCTTGAGCGGTTACGCCGATCATTCAGTTCATGTTGTTGCGATGATCCTCATCCTGTAGTTGGGGATCGCGCTCGGCCGGGTCTCCGTATCCGCCACCGCCCGGAAGTTCCATCAGCAACCGCTCGCCGGCGGGGATGATCTGTTTTCCCTTCGTATTGAGTTTCTTTCCGCTCATCAGTTGAACGACACCCGGTGCGCCATCCTCGCCACCGTGTCGACCGCGGGCGGCAAAGTCGACGCGATCGAAAAGCGCGAAGATGGCAAACGGAGCGCCCTGGGCGTGAGAGACTTCGATGGTTTGGCCGTGCCCCCCGCGATAGCGACCGGCGCCGCCGGAACCGGGCCGAAATTCCTTTCGGTGAAAAATGATCGGCGCGATCGATTCGGTAATCTCGACCGGTGTGTTGCGCACGCCGGACGGAAAGGCAGTGGCTGATAGACCATCGCGCCACGGGCGGGCTCCGGCTCCGCCAGAGTGAAAGATCGTGACCGAGAAAGGCGTGGCTTGCCCGTATTCCTGACCATCCAGCACCCCGGGTCCGCCGGTCATCATCGGGTTCCAAAGGCTGGAACTGCCTTCTGCCGGCGCCCGCCCAGGAATCGCCTGCTCAATGCAGCCCAGCACGACGTCGGGCAGCATTTGGCCAATCACATGGCGAACAGCAACCGCGTGCGGTCGTGGGGCATTCAGAATGCAGCTCGCGGGAGCGCTGATCTTGATCGGTTCGAGCGAGCCCGCGTTATTGGGTACCGCGGATCCGATGACGCAGCGCACGCCGAAGGACGCGTAAGCCTGGGTATAACTCAGTGGCACGTTAATGCCAAAAGGCGAGACGCCGGAGGTGCCGTCAAAGTTGACATCGATGCCCGCGTTGCTGATCTCAAGGCGGGCCTTCAAAACAACGGGTGAGCCATAACCATCGACCGTCATCTCGTTATGCCAAACCCCATGAGGCAGGCCGGCAATTTCATCCAGAACCACTGCTCTTGAGCGCGAGATGATGTATTCGCCAATGGTCGCAAGATCCTGAAGGTCAAACTCGGTCATCATGTCGACCAGGCGCGAGCAGCCCACCGCGTTCCCGACCGTGAGGGAATAAAGATCACCAATTACTTGATCGGGTTCCCGGACGTTTGCTCGCACGATTGACATGACGGCTTTCGAGGCCCGCCCTTCCTCAAAAAGAGGGAGGATGGGAATACACAGCCCCTCTTCATAAATCTGGCCGGCATCCGGCCCGAAGCCACGTCCACCGATATCGACTACGTGAACCGTTGATGCCAGTAAACCTACGATACGTTCTTCAATAAAAGCGGGGGTGACGACGGTGAAGTCAAACAAATGCCCCGTCCCCTTCCAAGGGTCGTTGGTCACGTACACATCGCCCGGGCGCATGTTTTCCAGCGAGAGCTCATCCAGAAAGTAGCCGACGGATGTCGCCATGGCATTGACGTGACCTGGCGTTCCCGTTACCGCCTGCGCCAGCATTTTTCCATTGAGATCAAAAATGCCCGCGGACAGATCGCCCGCTTCTCGAACGGTGGTCGAGAAGGCCGTCCGAATCAGTGCCTGCGCCTGCTCCTCAACAATGCTGATGAGTCGATCCCAGATAACCTGCTTGCGAACCGGTGACAGCTCGCTGGCTGAAGCAGCGTGGCCCGTCGCATTTTCGGACAGCGAGGAGGCGACCAGATCACCAAATCGGTTTTGATGGATCGACCACCCCGTGGGCAGCAAGAGCGTGGTTTGGTCTTCGGCGATGATCATCGGGCCCTCAAGCGCGGATTGCGCGGGCATGTCATCACGGCTGATCACAGGACAGATGGTTTCGTGATCGGCTCCGGGCATGCGGACCCCTGCCCGAACGCCGGCGGGTTGAGTGGGCCGATCCGAAGGGGGCGAGGTCGCGCGAATCCCCTCTTCAGCAGGGGCCGAGGCGGTGAGTGACCACGTCAGTATTTCAAGCGAGACACCCGGAATATCGCGACCGTATTGCATCTCATAGGCGTCGGTAAATGCCGAATGAATGCCCGTGCGGTCGTTTTCCGCAAGTGGCCGGTTGGGTAAGGTCACCTTGATCTCATGACCTTGTCCGGCATAACGGATGTACGCGTGCCGGGAAATCGTAATGGGCGCGTCCTTTGCGCCCAAGCGAACGGTCGCAATGGCCTCACTCTCCATTTCAGTGAACAGCAGATTGATGCTGTCGGTATCCAAACTATCGAGTGTCGCGTAACGGCTGCGAACCACTTCGAAAGCGACGGGCGCCAGCAAAAATCCGACCGCCGATCCGACGCCGGCGTCTTTGGGCACGATGACTTTTTCAACGCCCAGTTTGCGGGCTACGGCCATCGCGTGAAGAGGGGCGCCGCCGCCGAAAGCGATCATCGTCCGTGCTTTCACATCGATTCCTTTTTCGACGGCATGGACACGGGCTGCGCCAGCCATGTTTTCGTCGACTATTTCTATGACGGCGTGTGCAGCATCTGTTGCATTTGTTCCGAGCGTGTCACCGACAGCACCGATCAGGGCCTGCGAGGCTGCATCCGAGTCCAGGATCATGGAGCCGCCCGCGAAGTGGTCAGGATCCAGCCGGTTTAGTACCAGGTTGGCATCCGTGACCGCCGCGCCGGTTCCGCCCCGGCCATAGCAGGCGGGACCGGGTTCGGATCCAGCGCTCTCGGGCCCCACCTGAATTCGCCCGACGCTATCCACATGGGCCAGCGATCCACCGCCTGCGCCGATCTCAACCATGTCGACCACCGGAATTTTGATTGGCATGCCGCTGCCTTTCATGAAGCGGTGTGCCCGATCCACTTCAAAGGTGCGCGACAACGGCAGTTGGTAATCATCGATGAGGCAGATTTTCGCGGTGGTGCCGCCCATATCGAAGGAGAGCACCGACGGTTCCCCCAGCGCTTTGGCGATGTGTGCAGCGAGGATGGCGCCGCCCGCGGGACCGGATTCGATCAGTCGGACCGGAAATTCAACCGCCGTGTCGATGGTGATCTGATGGCCGCCAGACGTCATCAGGAGGCAGGCGCATCTGAATCCCGTATTCGCCAGACGCTCTCGTACGCTTTTCAGGTATCCGGCGATCAGCGGCTGAACGTACGCGTTGGCGCTCGTCGTGCTCTGGCGTTCGTATTCGCGAATTTCAGGACAGACTTCGCTCGATAGAGAAATCGACACGTGGGGAAGGCGCGCGCGGAGTATGTCGCGAATCCGTTTTTCA
>JAYNKS010000046.1:7270-11075 GCA_038111345.1 Gammaproteobacteria bacterium
GCCGGATTGGCGTAGGCATGTAGCAGCCCGACCGCAATGCTTTGGATGCCCTCGGCGTCGGCACGTTCCGCAAGCGCGCGCACCGCCTGCTCATCCAGCGCCGTGAGCACGCGCCCCTGAAAGTCGACCCGTTCAGGCACGGTCCAGCGCAGCGCGCGCGGAACGAGCGGCGGCTTTCGATCGGCATCGAAGTTGTATTGGTCAAACCGGTTTTCATAGCCGATCTCGAGCGAGTCGCGGTGGCCCTGGGTCACAACCAGCGCTGTTCTTGCGCCCCTGCGCTCGATCAGCGCGTTTGTAGCCAGTGTGGTGCCATGGGTAATCAGCGATATCTCGGCCGGTTCGATGCCTCCCTGTCTGAGCAGTTCATCTACACCTTGCATGAACCCCTCGGCGGGATCGCTGGCCGTGGTCAGCACTTTCGCGGTGTACCGGGTAGTGCCCACCTGAAGGACGGCATCAGTGAATGTGCCGCCGATATCGATCGCAATTCGTGGTGCCGTCATGACACGGATCTTTTGTCGAGTCTAGGAATCGGTGAGATAGCGCGGCAGTCGTATACCCTTTCGAAGTTTCGGGTCTGACTGCGGTGACCCGCGGGTCATTTTTAGAGGAATAACGCCCGCCCAGGCGTCGCTGTCGTAGTCCGATTTCTCGTCGGACGGGGGTCCGGCGCTGACCTTGGCTGATGCCTCCTCGAGACTGAACTGCAAAACGGTGGTGGCCGCCAGTTCTTTAGGGCGGGACGGGCGAATATCCTTGGTGCGTCCCGGAATAAGATGCTCGGTGAATGCATCCAGCACCGCCACTTTTTTCGCTCCCGTCACTTTTTCGGCCTTTCCCAGAATAACTACCGACCGATAGTTCATCGAGGAGTTGAATGCGGACCGTGCCACCACAATACCGTCGAGAAGGGTCACAGTAACGCACGCGGGTTGTCCCTGTGCCAGACACTTGAGCATGCGGCTAACGCGATTGCCGTGAATATAAACGTGGTGACCGATTCGTGCGATCGCGGTAGGGATCACGAAAGGTTGGCCGTCGTCAACAAATCCCACGTGACAGACGTTGGCCTCGTCCAATATGGCGTGGATTAACTCCGGATCGTATTGCGCCAGAGATGCGAGTCGTTTGACCCGCGTTCGCTCGGAAGAGACGACCGGTTTGATCATGGACGGGCGCGCTTGCTCAAAAGTGATCTTTGAGTTCTCGGGTACGGGCAAAGACGTCGACGCTATTCTCGCCCACGCGATCGATGGTCTGCTGCAGATGCAAACTGGTCGGTCGCAGAAAGGGATTGGTTTTTTTCTCCAGAGAAAGCGTGGTCGGTACGGTGGGCAGACCTTTTGCACGCGCGGCATCGATGGCTTTCGAGCGGACAAGAAGATCTTCGTTTTCAGGCTCGACGGATAGGGCAAATCGCGCGTTGGCCTGCGTGTATTCATGAGCGCAATAGATCAATGTGTCGTCGGGCCAGGCAAGAATCTTCTCAAGCGATGCCCACATTTGCTGAGGGGTGCCCTCAAACAATCGGCCGCAGCCGAGTGCAAACAAGGTATCTCCAACGAAACCGACCCCCGCGTTGGGGCAGTGGTAAACAATATGGCCGCGCGTATGTCCCGGCGTGTCGTGTACGTTGAATTTCCAGTCGCCGAGCATCACCGAATCACCTTCACCTACCTGTTGATCGATACCGGGAATGCGATCGGCGTCCGCCCTCGGGCCGACGATGGTGCAGCCTGTTTTTTCCTTTAGCTCAAGATTACCGCCCGCGTGATCATCATGATGGTGCGTGTTGAAGATGAAATCCAGCGACCAGTTTTTCTCCTTAAGCGCATTTGATATCGCACTAACGTCGGGCGTATCAATAGTGGCGGTCAGGCCACTGGCGGGGTCATGGACGAGATAGCCGTAGTTATCATCGAGGCAGGGAAATTGGTGGACTTGAAGGGGGGTCATCGGTCTTCCTTTCAGATGGAGTCGGCCTAGCGGTGACCGCTAATGTCGGCATGTAGGGGCTTTGTTTCTTCATATCTCGCTTTTTGCTCAGCGGATGCTTCTTCCTGATGAGCGGATTTCCATTCGTCGTAGGGCATGCCGTAGACCACGGTGCGGGCGCCGTCGTAGTCGAGCGTCTCTCCTTCGGCGTCGGCTGCCGCGAGGTACCATTTGGACAGACAGTTTCGGCAGAAACCGGCGAGATTCATTAGATCAATGTTCTGCACGTCGGTGCGTTTTTGCAGATGCGCCACGAGGCCGCGAAAAGCAGCGGCCTCAAGCCTGGTTTTGACGTCAATATCCATTTGTGCTCCGAATTAAGTAAGGGTGTGTGTTTAATCAATCACACGCCGAGAAGAGATGATAACAGCGCAAATTAAGTTACGAGAAGACGACGCTGGGATGGTGTGAAATTTCTGCGACTGTTCACCGCATTAGGCGTTTTTTCATCACAGGTAGAATCAAGGGTAGGCACACGCTATTTTTCCAACCTTAGAAAGCCGCCCCGGATCATGACCTCGTTAAAGCAGGTAGTACAAGAGAACGACACCCGGCATGGTCGGGCATTCGATATGGTGATTCAAGTGCTGATCGTGTTGTCCGCGATCGGCTTCGCGGTCGAGACGCTGCCCGATCTTTCTGATCGGTCCCTGCAAATGCTTCAGGTAGCAGAAGGCGTCATTTTGGGTATCTTTACGATTGAGTATCTGCTTCGGCTTTATGTCAGCGAGAAAAAACTCGCTTTTGTGTTCAGTTTTTATGGCTTGATTGATCTTCTCGCGATCCTTCCGTTTTATCTGGGTCTGGCCATTGATCTGCGATCGGTTCGAATTTTTCGTCTGGCTCGCCTCGCGCTGTTGTTAAAGCTCTTCCGATACAACAAAGCCGCCAATCGGCTGAAGCGGGCATTTATCGAGGTCAGGCAGGAAGTCCTGGTATTCGGGTTTTTCTCATTGGCCCTGATTTATCTGAGCGCTGTAGCGATTTACTATTTTGAGCATGACGCGCAGCCTGAAGTTTTTGTCTCCGTGTTCGACGGGATCTGGTGGGCGGTCGTCACGTTAACTACCGTAGGATACGGAGATATCGTCCCCATTACGCTGGGGGGAAAAGTGTTTACCTTTTTTGTCTTGATAATCGGCCTTGGAATGATTGCGATTCCGTCGGGGCTTGTCGCATCGGCTCTTGGTCGAGTGAGAGATTCAGAAAAATGAAGCTATTGAAAGTCATTCTTGGGTGGGTGGTAGTTTCGATTCTCGCTGGCTGTGCCAGTTCCTCGAGCAGCGGCGTTGATCTCACCGTGTCGCGTGGTGACGCGACCGGTCCTTATGCGGGGACGTACATCGGTACGATCTCGCTGACGTCGACTGCCGATGTGGTCGGAAAGGGCGTCGCGACAGATAGTCGCGTTGAGAGTGTCTCCCTTCGGGTAACCGCTGATGGGTTGGTCTTCATGACCGTCGAGGATGTGGTCATATCGGGAGTGGTCGATAACGGTGGGAATTGGGGTCTTCAAGCTTCTATTGACGATCTAAGAGGGTTGGTCAGTCAAAACAATCTCTCGTTACTGCAGGATGCAGGGTGCTCGCTTGGGACAAAAGCTGCGCGGATACAGGGACAGATTAATCCGCCGTCAATGCGTGGCGACGTCAGCGGCACCCTGAAGTGCAAGCGAGCGGAAGTTACGGTGGCAACACTTAATACGACCGGCAGCCTCGCTGCTTCCACGGATCAACCCACCCCGGCCCCTGAAGCGCCCCCTGCAGCAGGCGGGGACGCCCCCGTTGACCTAAACAAAGCCGTCTAT
>JAYNKS010000047.1:0-11041 GCA_038111345.1 Gammaproteobacteria bacterium
ATCGGCTAATTGTCTGAAGGCGGAAAATATCTATTACATCGGGGATCTTATTCAGCGAACCGAGGTAGAGCTTCTCAAGACGCCTAATCTTGGTAAAAAGTCGTTGACGGAAATCAAAGATGTGCTCGCTAGTCGTGGGCTGTCGCTTGGCGTGAAGCTGGAGAGCTGGCCGCCGGCGTCTCTGCTACGAGAGAAACGCGACAACCTGCACTAAGCATCTGTATTGAGTAAACGGAGAGACGGTCATGCGTCATCATAAAATCGGTCGCGCCCTGGGGCGCGATTCCAGCCACCGAAAGGCGATGTTCGCCAACATGGCGGCGTCCCTGTTCACGCACGAGCAGATACGAACCACCTTGCCGAAGGCGAAAGAGTTGCGTCGCGTGGCAGAGCCTTTGATCACGCTCGCGAAAAATCCCTCAGTGGCAAACCGGCGTCTCGCTTTTGCTCGACTCCGGGATCGGGCAGCGGTCACGAAATTGTTTGACACGCTTGGACCGCGATTTCAGGACCGTCCGGGTGGGTACACCCGCATTTTGAAGTGCGGTACGCGTCCCGGGGATAACGCGCCAATGGCCTATGTGCAGTTGATGGATATCCCTGAACAGGACTCGACCGTAACCGACGAGTAACGGTCGAGTAAGGTTAACGCCGCGGTGCGTTCAGAGGCTTGATCTTTCTGAACGAAGCGCGGCCTGAACCGAGGCACCCCCGAGTTAGCCGCACCGTGGGGAGCGTCTCTACGAACGCCGAGTGCGCGCACAGTGCAAGACCCAAAGTGGAGTCTCGATAAACAGACCGGACTGATTACCGGCGTCACCTGTCTTTGTTCGCCCCATTGCGATGACCGACCGGGCGATGGTGAGGTGAGCGCGATAGTCATTCATGCCATCAGCCTCCCGCCCGGAGAGTTTTCCACTGAAGCGATTCACGATCTATTTTTAGGGTGTTTGGATGTCACCAGGCATCCTTACTTTCAGACGATTCCCTCTACGAAGGTGTCGGCTCATTTTCTTATCGACCGCGAGGGTAAGCTCTCCCAGTTTGTTCCGGTCACGCGCCGCGCCTGGCATGCGGGTGTATCTGAGTTGCGGGGTCGGGATCGTGTGAATGATTTCTCGATTGGTATTGAGCTAGTGGGTTCAGACGAGGACCCTTTTACGGAGCAGCAATACAGCGCATTAGGGGCCCTGACAAAGATCCTTTGTGCAGCGTTTCCAGCCATCACCACTGATCGAATCGTGGGGCACAGCGATGTCGCTCCCGGGCGAAAAACAGATCCAGGCCCCTTCTTTCGATGGGCCCGCTTTAAGTCCAGTCTCTTAGAAACCTGAGTGCGTCGACGTCACACCGGCCGAGTTGCGCGGATGGCTCTGGTTAGGTCCTCCTGGACCCCCGCAGATGATCGGTCATGGGTGATTTATGAGCTTGAGTCTGTAGGCTCCTGAGGACTGGAAAAGTCACGTTGCCACAGGACATCGGGCGTGCCGGCCGCCTGATTCAGGCTCCGGGCCATCACAAAAAGCAGGTCCGACAGGCGATTAAGATACCGTCGCGAGGCCGGATTGACGGGATGACCATCGTCAATTGAGCACAGCCTTCGCTCAGCTCGCCGGCAGACGCTTCGGGCGACGTGACAGACCGCTGCCGCTCGGGTCCCGCCGGGTAGGATAAATTCCTCTAGCGGGGCGAGCGTCTCGTTTAACTCATCAAGTATCGCCTCCAGGGTCGTCGCTCGATCGTCTCCCACTAAGGTGTATCCGGGAAGGCTCATCTCTCCACCCACATCGAAGAGTCCATGCTGGATAGTCAGCAGGCAATGGCGGATATCGTCGGGCAGGGATTCTGTGAGCATCAACCCAACCAGGCTGTTGAGTTCATCGACGTCTCCCATTGCCTCGACCCGCGGTGCGGTTTTGGGCAGCCGATTGCCATCACCCAGTCCAGTGGTCCCGTCGTCACCGGTTCGCGTGTAGATCTTGCTTAAGCGTTTTCCCACTTGAATGAATTCCTGAAATTAAAGCCCAAATAGTAAATCAATCTCCGCCTGGAATATAGGCGATGGCTCGAAAGTCGTTGACGTTTGTGCACGTGGGTCCGGTCGTGACAAGATCGCCCAGCCGCTCAAAAAAAGCACCCGCGTTGTTATCGCGGAGGTAGTCCTGCGGATGCATTCCAAGGGATCGCGCGCGTGCCAGCGTATCGGGCGTGATAAGCGCTCCAGCAGACGTGCTGGCGCCATCGATCCCGTCGGTATCGCAGGCGATAGCAAACGTGTCGGGACGTCCATCGAGGGCAATGGCTAGCGCGAGAAGGTATTCCTGATTGGGCCCGCCTCGTCCCATGCCGTTCACCCGTACGGTGAGCTCACCTCCGGATAGCATCAGGAAGGGTGACGGCGTTGACCCGTGCTGCAGATCCTGAAAAAGTCGGGCGTGCTCTGCCGCGATGTCTTGTGCAAGCCCCTCCACGTTATCGCCAAGTTCAGCGATTCTGAAACCTCGTTGTTGGGCGAGTGAGGCGGCAGCTCGAAGTGCATCTGCAGCGGTAGCCGTCACCGAATATTCCGTTCGGCTTAGGGAAGCATCATCCGGGTTCGGGCTTTCGCTCTGGTCAGAGGCAAGTAGGGTGTCAATAGCCGGCGGTAGCTCCAAATGATATTTTCGGAGAATATCGACCGCATCGCCCCGGGTGGTGCGGTCACCCACGGTGGGTCCTGACGCTATGGTGGAGGGGTCGTCTCCGGGAACATCCGAAATGGCCAGTGTGATGGTGCGTGCAGGGAAGGCGGCTTTAGCCAGCCGACCCCCTTTTACCCTCGATAGATGCTTTCTTACGGTGTTGATTTCGTGGATTGTGGCACCGGAGATCAAAAGATCCTTCGTGACGGCGCGCTTTTCCTCGAGCGTGATCCCTTCAAGGGGCAGATTCAATAGTGCACTGCCGCCACCTGAAAGAAGGCAGATGAGGCTGTCGCCCTCGCCAAGGGCAGTGGCCAGCGCCAGAATTTTCTTTGCTCCCTCATAACCAAAGGTATCTGGCACCGGATGACCGGCTTCGACTATCTCGACGTGCGAGCAGGGTTTGGAATGACCGTAGGGGACAAGCACGAGCCCTGCGCTTATTCGGTCGAATGACCTTTCAACAACCTGCGCCATAGCCGCGCCGGCTTTGCCTGCACCGACCACGATGATTTGCCCCCCATCGACGGCCGGCAGGTGGGAGAGTAGATCGTCGCCAGGGTACGCGCGGGCCACTGCCGTATCAAAAAGACTCCGAAGTTGCTGACGGGCGTTGGGATAAGAAAGAGCGTGAGCCACAGAAGTCTTCTGGATTGTCTATGCAGTATCGATAGGTTCCCATTATGACCGACGGCCACTGTCGATAGAGGGTCCAGCCGTGGTAATTCGCTTGTCAATGGTAACCGGTATAGGCATGCTATGGCTCTGATTGACGCTCACCGATAGAGGCACGCATGTATCAGTACGAGGCATATAACGACCCTATTCAACGACCCCGCTATACCGGGCTCCCGACGTTTATGCGAGCACCGTTTCGCGAGGAATACGACGGACTAGACATCGCGCTTGTGGGCGTGCCTTTTGATGGCGGCGTTACCAATCGAACCGGCGCCCGTCACGGGCCTCGGGAAATCCGCAATCAATCGAGTTTGATGCGTCGGCGCAATCAGGCCAATGGCATTGGCCCTCATGATCTGTGCGCGGTTGCCGATGTCGGAGACGCATGGGTGCAATCGCCCTTTCATCTTGAGAAGAGCCTGGATGAAATTCGTGCGTTCTATGCCCGTTTGCAGTCAGCCGGTGTCGTGCCCGTATCGGCGGGGGGCGATCATTCCGTCACGCTTCCTATTCTTCGGGCGATCGCAAAAGACCGACCGGTTGGTCTGATCCATTTTGACGCCCATTGCGACACGGGCGATGATTACCTAGGATCAAAGTTCCATCATGGGGCGCCTTTCCGGCGGGCGGTTGAGGAGGGGCTAGTGGACCCCTCGCGCACCATCCAGATCGGTATAAGGGGAACCCTAAACGACCTGGACCAATGGAAGTTCAGTCATGACGTGGGAATGCGTGTGGTCTACATGGAGGAGTTCTACGAGCTCGGCGTGAAAGCCGTCATCCAGGAGATTCATCGTGTGGCCGGAGACGGACCGTGTTACCTGACATTTGATGTGGATGGTTTGGACCCAGTCTACGCGAGCGGCACAGGGACGCCTGAGGTGGGCGGATTCAGCACTGTTGAGGCTCAGCTGATGATTCGCGGCTGCCAGGGTCTAAACCTGATTGGGGGTGACGTCGTTGAAGTGGCCCCCCCATTTGACCCTAGCGGCAACACGGCCCTCACGGGCGCTACGATGATGTTTGAAATACTTTGCGTAGTCGCCGATGCGTTAGCTGCCCGTCGATCAGACTAGGCAGTCACAACGGCGCCCCCAAGGGGCGCGCCTATGCGCTATCCCGGGCGCTTGTCGTGAGCGGGCATACCCTCGGGGATGTGGTGAAACGCCTGTTGATCACAGGTAAATATGGCCACAGTGGGCTGGTATACCGATGGATCGTCCAGAGTGCCCACCTTAATGATGATTGAGCCGGGCCGGTTGGGTGTCTCTGACGCGAGACCGGTACCACAGTTACCGCAGAAATAGCGCGTCACCGCTCGCTCCAGATCGGCTCGACGAAATTCGCTCATCTGACCCTGAGTAAGCGTAAAAGCCTCTCGGGGGAACACCATGAGCGCGGCCGGGTGCCCGCCGCTGATGTACTGACATTCTCGACAGTGGCACTGGAGCGCGACCTGAGCGTCTCCATCAATCTCATAGTGGATATCGCCACAGTAACAGTGACCTTGTAATTTCATATCTGACTCCTGCGGATGGGGAAACTCCGATCAAACCTTAGCACGATCAAGCCGTCCGACCGACGCCAGGTTTCAGCTTTCACGTTCGGAAATCTATACTACGTGGCTCGATATGCGCCCCTTGGGGGCTGAATAAGAGATGAGTCCAGTTTATGCCGAATTACACCGCTCCGCTTGAAGATCTTCGATTCAACCTGAAGTTAGCGAGTATTGAGGACGTGACCACGTGGCCAGGCTTCGAAGACGCGACGGCCGATGTGGTCGACGCGATATTGGAAGAAGCGGCGAAGTTTTCTTCAAACGTCCTGGCGCCGATCAATCGAATAGGGGAAAAGCAGGCCCCGAGCGTAAGCGACGGGGTCGTGACCACATCCGAAGAGTGGAGAACGGCCTATCGTCAGTTTATAGACGGCGGTTGGACCAGCCTCGTGCTCGATCCGGAATTCGGTGGTCAGGGTCTGCCCCAGACTCTTGCCTGCGCGGTGCAGGAGATGTGGGATGCCGCCAACATGGCGTTTGGTTTGTGTCCAATGCTGTCCCAGACGGCGGCCGAAGCAATTTGTGCCAAAGGGAGTCCGGAGCAGAAAGCGCGCTTTCTACCCAAGATGGTCTCGGGCGAATGGTCCGGCACCATGAATTTGACCGAGCCCCAAGCGGGCTCGGATCTTTCCGCGGTCCGAACGATCGCCCAGCCGACTTCTGAGGGACATTACCTGCTCAAAGGGCAGAAGATCTACATCACTTACGGGGAGCACGATCTTACTGAAAACATTATTCATTTGGTGCTTGCGCGCACGCCTGACGCGCCGGAAGGGGTGAAGGGCATCTCGCTCTTCATTGTTCCCAAATTCATTCCCGATGATGATGGGAACCCGGGCGAGCGCAATGACGTTCGATGCGTGTCACTCGAGCATAAGTTGGGCATCCACGGCAGTCCTACTGCCGTGCTGGCTTACGGCGATCAGGGCGGCGCGGTGGGGTATCTCGTCGGCGAGGAAAACCGGGGCCTTGAGTACATGTTTATCATGATGAACCGGGCTCGCCACGCGGTAGGTATCGAGAGCTACGCTATCGCGGAACGGGCGTATCAGCGGGCGTTCGCCTACGCCCACGATCGGGTCCAGGGTAGGGTGGTTGGCGATCATTCTGGAGACCGCGCCGCTATTGCCCATCACCCTGACGTCCAACGAATGTTGCTCAGCATGCGCAGTCGTGTAGAGGCGATGCGTTCATTGTCGCTGTATACGGCCAGCTGTGCTGATCGTGCCAGCCATCATCCCGATGAAGACGAGCGTGCCCGGGGCCAGCGTCGAGTCGATGTGCTCACGCCGGTGGTTAAGGGGTGGAGTTCAGAGGTAGGCAATGCGGTGACTGGGCTGGCGCTTCAGGTGCATGGCGGAATGGGATTCATCGAGGAGACCGGTGCCGCCCAGCATTACCGTGACGCACGAATCACCACCATCTATGAGGGCACAACCGGGATTCAGGCGGCTGATCTAATTGGACGCAAACTGCTTCGCGACGGCGGTGAGATGGTGGCCGATTTGATCAGTGAGATGCGCATGGATCTTGAACAGATGCACGCGACCGATCGTTCCTCGCTGGGGGAAATCATGGCGCGCACCCGGCTGGCGGTGGATCAGCTGGAAGCGGCGACCGCAGGTATTCTGTCGAACGCCGGTGAGGACCCGAAATCTCCATTTTTTGACTCGGTCAATTATTTAATGATGTGGGGGGTAACGGCGGGCGGCTGGCAGATGGCCAAAAGCGCTAACCTCGTTCAAAAGATGCTTGATGCGAATGACGCGAGCGAGATCTTTTATCGGCGCAAGTTGCTCAGTTGCCTTTATTATGCCCGGCAGATCTTGCCGGAGGCGGTCGCGTTTGGTCAGGCGCTCGATGCGCCCAAACTTTCTGCCGAGGAACTGTCGCTGTATGCGGCGTGATGTTAGGCCAGTTTTAGCCCGTTCGCGACCGGGCGTTCGGGTTGGATTAGCACCACCGGCCCGTCGGGCGTCGGAAACCCGGTAATCAGGCACTGCGATTTGATGGGGCCGATTTGCTTGGTGGGGAAATTAACGACCCCAACCACTTGCGACCCCACCAGACCCTCCGGGGTGTACAGGTCGGTGATCTGGGCGCTTGATTTCAGCGTCCCGATCTCCTCACCAAAATCCACGTGCAGGATGTAAGCAGGACGCCTTGCTTCCTTGAAGACCTCTGCGCGTACCACTGTGCCCACTCGAAGTTCCACTTTCTCAAAATCCTGCCAGCTGATCGTTTCCATCATTAGCTATTAGCCTCAAATTAAGGATGTAAGTTCAAATCGTTTATGGGTCGGAGATGCCCAGGACGGCCCGAGTGGTTTCTAGGGTTGGAGGGGCGTGCGACACGGCCGGCTCGAAATAGTCCTGGAGCCATCGCTTTAACGGCTCAAGTAAGGGTGCATCCAGATGCCGATTCAAAAGACCTCGCACGCGGTCCAGATGCATAAGGTAGTGTGTTTTTTGGTCGCGAAGGGCGAGTCGGCTAAAGATACCCAACACCTTGCAATGACGTTGGGCAGCAAGTGCGGTATACCACGCCGAGAAGTTATCAACGTCAAGTAAGGGCATGGCGCTGATATATCGCTGGCGCATCTCGTGGCACAGCGCAACCGGTAAGTCGCGTCGGGCATCTTCCAGAAGGCTGAGCACGTCGTAGGCAACAGGGCCCACCAACGCATCCTGAAAATCCAGAAGCCCAATTCGCTTCAGAGGTTTATCTGCAGCAAGACGCATCAGGTTATCAACATGAAAGTCTCTCAGGACCAATGTGTTGGCCGGCGCTGGCAGTTGCGAAAAGACGGCTAACCATGCCTGCTCGTATTCCTGGTGAACGGCTGCCGATGTGGCGGCACCCATTCGCATGGGAAGAAACCACTCGGGGAGAAGATGGGCTTCGATCAGAAGGGTCTTCAGATCATAAGGAGGCACATCAATCGATGGACTTTCGGCATTCTGATGAAGCGCCACAAGAAGATCGATGGCCGGGGCATAAAGTGCAGATGGCGATTCACCCTGATCGAGCAATCGCGTGAAGGTATCGACGCCAAAATCCTCAATGAGGGCAAAGCCGTGATCGATGTCCGTGGCGAGGACGCGGGGGGCGCGAAAGCCCAGGTTGTCGAGATGCGTCCCAATCTGTAACCACCTCTGGAGATTTTCTGTCTCGGGTGGTGCATCCATCAGCAGCCAGCAGATGTCGTCTCGACGGATTCGAAAATATCGACGGAACGACGCGTCCTGGCGCAGGGGCTGAGGATCGTGTCCGGCAAAGCCTGTGTGGTCGAGAAAGGCTCGACGCTGGTTATCGCGATGGTCAGCAGCCTTGTGCAAATGGGAAGGTCGATCGACGAAGGTAAAGGATAGAGACTAAAAGATACCATGCAGGTGCCAATGTCCACTGTCGAGATCCCGAAAGATCCAGGCCTGAATGGACCCGCTGGAGGCTTGATAGTAATCCCGGCGAATGGGTTGATGGTCCCACCAGCCGCTACAGATACGCTCGCAATGATGATCAAGACGAAGAATCTGAGTCCCCATCGTTAAGCAGCCTTTGCTTATGTGGATCGCTTTAGGAGAGGGGAGCAGCCAGAGAGGCCGTTTTCTATCTCCGGAAACTGGGCCGGCTTCTCCTGGTCTGCAACGGCGCCAGGCGTTTTCCGGACGATGATCAACTTGCGCCTGAATACCATGCACAGCGTGTTTGCCTAACCGGGTCTGCAGTCGCTCCACCAGTGAATCGTCATGAGCACCCCCCCAGGTGGTTTGGTCAAAAAGCGTTTTATGTGCCGGAATCCGAGGGGTAAACCGGTGGGCGCAGAGTTCGAGATTAACGATCGGGTCGCTTATCTTCAGCCCTTCCAACGCCAACTGAGAAAGTCGCTCCAGCTCATGGATATCGCCATGTGGTTTTGCTAAATGCACAGGAAGGCGATAGCGCGCACTACGCTCACCTGTAAACCGCCACTGCAATCTTTCCACCATTACCTGCTGTACTGAAAGATAAGCGGAGAGTTTTTCCAGCAGGTAACGTATAGCGGGATATAAAAATCCAATATCAGTAACCTCGGCATCTAGGGCGCATGATTTTTTGAACTGAAGCGCGGGCTCGAAAACAACTTGTGGATCAGGGAGGCGTCCGAGCAGTCTATCGATTCGGGCTAAAAGATCAGGGCCGAATCTTCTTGCCAGACCGTCACGAGGAAGACGTAGCAAATCACCTATAGTGCGTGCGCCTAATTGCACAAGAAGACGATGACTCTGAGCGTCTGTGATTAGCTGAGCAGCAGGTAACGAGCGTACTACCGAGGGAATACTTTCTTTTGCGGTAATGCGAGAGGCTTTGCCTGTCCGGGCGCATAAAAGTGCGCTTGCTGCGGTAGGCATCAGACTCACGCATGGATCTATTGACTCCGTGCGTATCCACGCATGAATCTGCTCAATCAACTGAGTCATGCCGCCAAAAAGACGCGTACTTCCAGAGATATCCAGCAGTAACCCATCCTCCAATAGCGTAATACGGGGTGTCCACCGACCCGCTGTGGTAGCAAGCTGCCGTAAGCGCCTATGCTCCAGAGATCGATTCCTGCATAAGCTGAATAGATCAGGGTTTAAGGTTCGCGCTGCGGTGAGCGCCATGCCCTTGAGAATGCCGCTTTTACGGGCCATCTGGTTTGCCACAACAATTTGCTGGCCCTGTCGATGCTGCTCAAATACCGCAAACGGACCTTGTGCCAGGCACTCGTCCAGAGATTCCAGGGCTAAAAAAGGCAGATGGATGCCTAGCCAAAGATGGTGCGCGGAATCGTTAACGGGTGTTTGGTCAAGAACAGGTGATCCGGCCGCTATTACGGCTAGCCGCTCATGGCCTGATCGCTCTGGCTCAGGGGAAGGATTCCAGCGAACCTGTTTCATGAGAAGGTTGTCGATACGTCAGACGTGCTGGAATCAGGCGCAATAGAAATATTTTGACAAAGCGGTCCACCCCGGCATTTCAGCAAGTCAATATTCAAGCCAGAGGCGGTTTCCTTACAGCGTATTCGTAAGGTGGCCAGGCTATGATGTCGGAGCGCTTCATCACCCTGAAAGCAAATACCCAGTGTGTTGCCTGATTCTGCTGCAAGCTGGAGACGGCGCATTGGAGCGGCTTTTAAATGATCTGACCAAAAGATCACCGCACTGCATGCGTTTGAGCGTAGCGATTGCTCTGCTGACCATAGGATGTCAGCCTGATTTTCAGGCTCAATTATGATTATTTTTGATACATCCAGACCGTTGTGAGTGAGACCTGGAGGGTAAGGTAATGCGGGCGGTGCAATCCAAGCCTGCCACGGTCGAGAATTCAGTACGCGGCTTAAAGCCGGCAGGATCAGCCAAAGCGGGCTGCGCTTGATGTTTTCAACCAGAATTTCTGTAAGCGCCCCTCGTGGCCAACCTTTTCCAGGTAGACAGTTATCCAGAGCGGCAAATCCAGTTGCAACAGCGCTATCGGCCGGTAACGCTTTTTTGCCGCGCCAGATGTCCTGCCGCTGCAGGCAGGCATCCAGATTCATGAGAGAGGATCATTGCGAATGATTCCAACCCCAATACCTTCAATAGCCAAAGCCTGCTCGCGCAGATCAATTCGGACCGGAGTGAAGTCCGGATTCTTCGGCATCAAGGTAACAATATTGCCGCGCTGACGGAATTCCTTAACGGTGACCTCATCTTCTAACCGCGCCACCACAATCTGGCCGTTAGTGGCTTCACGGGTGCGGTGCACGGCGAGCAGATCGCGATTGAGGATACCGGCGTCGCGCATGCTCATTCCCCGTACGCGTAATAAATAATGCGCTTTTGGTCGGAATAAACGGGGCGGCAGGGGATAATGGTCCTCAATATGCTCTGCCGCCAGCATGGGGTGTCCTGCGGCGACTTCACCCACTACGGGTATACCGGAAGGAGTAAGCAGTCGAATCCCTCTGGACGCGCCGGATTGGAGCTCAATAGCGCCTTTTCGCGCCAATGCCCGTAGGTGCTCTTCTGCTGCATTAGCCGAGCGAAACCCTAATTTTTGAGCAATTTCTGCGCGGGTTGGGGGCATGCCGGTTGCTTCAAAAAAGGAGCGGATGCAGTCAAGC
>JAYNKS010000048.1:0-10986 GCA_038111345.1 Gammaproteobacteria bacterium
ATACAAAGGTAGGCATTTTTTTCTCCTTAAACCTAAATTCTTCTGTTAACCGCTTGGTCGTTACTTGCCTTGCTTACTCGATTTACCCGGTTTCAATAATGGCGGGCGGGCTCGCGTTTGATCCCGAGTCCAAACTGAGCCGGTTTGTCAGCGGGCTCAGGCAGGTTGGCTCTCGAGCCATCGGCCTCCTGCACGCGCTTCTGAAAAGCCGCGGCTGGCTTAAAGAACATATGGGCAAACTTGGACCACAGAACGGTGCCGAACAGGGTTGTGCTAGAAATCACGAAAAGCGCGAACGCCAGAGTCGTGAGTGCACTGCCCGAGGTTTGCATGTAAGACCAGATCAGGGCGAATGTCGTTGTCGCAAGCAGGGCGAGAATGAAAAGGTCGGCTCGCATGATCCGGTACCAGGCGTTTCCTTCTGCCGCGACATCAACGCGAATGAAAAACCAGAACCAGTAGCCGCCTACGCAAACCATGAGGGCGCCGATGTGCCAGAGGCCCGTGACGCTCGCAGGGGCTGGCGTTGCGGGCGTGGGATAAGCGAAGATCAGCATGACCGTCGTGACCAGAAAGATCACAAATCCGTACATGCCGAGAAGGTGGGCTATCCGGCGTCGAGCGTTACAGAACTCGCTTGACAGCATGACCTCGTTCACCGCTGTTTTTACAGCGATCGATACTTTCTCACCGCCGCCTACCGACCGGGTCTGATTTTTCTTGGCTTTTTGACTTGCCTGGAAAAAGTACTTGGCACTCTTCTTATGGATCGTGTCTAGAACAGTGCTGCCGAGAACCAGCAGAAACATCAACACCACGTAGGCCTGCATGACTGCCGGATCGATCATCTGGGATAGTTCCGCAAAGGGGTTATGACTCAACATAGGATAGGATTTCCTCGGATAAATCAGGGGACAACGGGATGCTGAAGGATTGTCAGGAAGGGCACAAGCCACTGTTTTCTTGCGGCCAATAAAGAGAATTTATATGGGGCATTTTGACTTTTTGACTTATCCATTCCTTTTTCACGATAACGAATTCCTATCGCACGTCTTGGGCCGTCCATACCAACGGCGCCCGGCGATGGGGACATGTTTTGAATGAATTTCACCTCGACGTGACAATTTTTATCAGACTCACAGAGGTTCGACTTACGCCTCATATAATTCGCACAACGTTGTTCGCTAGCATTTTTCAATTTCAACGGTAAGAGTGTGGGAAATGACTGATTCCATTCAAGTGGCCTCTGATGCGCTTCTGGCACCGGCGGGTCTCGGGTTTACCGATATCGACCGCGTCATGGGCGGCATGTTGGGCCCCGACATCAATTACGCCGATCTTTACTTTCAATACACCCGTCAGGAGGGCTGGTCTCTTGAGGACGGCGCGGTGAAATCGGGCAGCCGGAGTACCGATCAGGGTGTAGGGCTTCGGGCCGTCAGTGGCGAAAAATCGGGTTTCGCCTATTCAGACGAATTTGTCCTGCCGGCCTTAACGCAAGCGGCCAAAGCGGCCCGGGCCATCGCGCAGTCGGGAAAAGAACTATCTCCCGCCCCAAGAAGCGCCAGACACTACCCCGCGCTTTATACCCATGCCGATCCGCTTTCGAGCCTAACCGACGATGAGAAAATTCGACTCCTGCAAAGTGTGGAGGCATCGGCTCGAGCCTGCGACCCCCGCGTGAGTCAGGTTATGGCGAGCCTTGCGGCCGTGCATGATATTGTTTTGATTGCCAGAAGCGATGGCGAGATGGTCGCCGATGTGCGGCCGCTCATTCGATTAAATGTGACGGTTATCGCCGAGCAGAACGGGCGCCGCGAGCAGGGGAGTTTTGGGGGCGGCGGACGGTTCGGTTATCAGTGGTTGCTCGAAAACGATCGCGCTGGCGACTTCGCCCGAGAGGCGGTGCGACAGGCGTTGGTCAATCTGGACGCCGTCGACTCGCCGGCAGGCACGATGACTGTGGTTTTGGGCTCTGGGTGGCCAGGTATCCTTCTACACGAAGCGATTGGCCATGGGCTTGAGGGTGATTTCAATCGCAAAGGCACGTCGGCGTTCTCCGGCAGAGTCGGCGAAAAAGTCGCGTCCCCAGTGTGCACGATCGTGGATGACGGGACCATCGCTGATCGTCGTGGCTCATTGACTGTCGATGACGAGGGTACCCCGACGCAGAACACCGTGCTGTTAGAAAACGGTGTCCTCAAGGGTTATATGCAGGATTCACTCAACGCGCGCCTGACCGGAACCGCGTCCACAGGCAACGGGCGGCGCGAATCCTATGCGCATCTGCCCATGCCCCGAATGACAAACACCTACATGTTGGCTGGCGATAAGGATCCGAACGAAATTATTGCGTCAGTTGATTCCGGTCTTTATGCGGTTAACTTTTCCGGCGGACAGGTGGATATCACCTCCGGTAAGTTTGTGTTCTCGGCGAGCGAGGCGTACCGGATTGAGAAAGGAAAAATTGGAGCGCCGGTAAAAGGAGCGACCCTGATTGGTAATGGCCCCGATGTGCTGACACGCGTCAGCATGGTGGGAAATGATCTCGAGCTTGACTCGGGGGTCGGAACTTGTGGAAAAGATGGTCAGAGTGTTCCGGTCGGGGTGGGTCAGCCCACGATGCGCATTGATGGCCTTACCGTGGGAGGCGTAGAAGTATGAGCGCTTCTGAGAGTAGCTTGGTAGAAAGCCTTGCCGCGTTTGATGACAGCCATCTGCAAAGCGCCGTCGAGCTTGCGCTCGAGGAAGCCAAAACCCGCGGTGCCATGGCTTCGGAGGCGGCCGCCAGTCTCAGTCAGGGCCTATCGGTAAATGTGAGAAAAGGCCAGATCGAAACCGTAGAGCACACTCGTGATCGAGCTTTGGTAGTGTCGGTGTATTTTGGCCATCGAACGGGAAGCGCCAGCACGTCTGATTACTCTCCCAAGGCAGTGCGTGAGACCGTACTCGCCGCATGCAGTATCGCAAAGTGGACCGAGGAGGATCCATGTAACGGGCTTGCCGATCCCGAACGGCTTTGTAAAAAGCCCGTCGATCTGGATCTTTACCATCCATGGACACCTTCAGTGGACGACGCGCGAGACTTGGCAACAACCTGCGAAGCGCGGGCGTTATCGGTTGATTCGCGGATCGTTAATTCAGAGGGAGCTTCGGTCGACGCGCATCAGGGCTCTGAGGTGTATGGCAACAGCCTTGGTTTTTTCGGGCGAACACGGAAGAGCCGCCAGGGTATCAGCTGTTCGGTTATTGGCAGCGAGGACGATTCCATGCAGCGGGATTATTGGTACAGCTCGGCGCGTCGCTTCAATGATCTGGATAGTGCCGTCGAGGTAGGCGAAAAAACAGCCCGCCGTACGCTGCGGCGCCTGGGTGCTCGACGCGTTCCGACCTGCCGGGTTCCCGTCCTTTATGAAGCGCCGGTGGCCTCGAGCCTTTTGGGGCATTTCATCAGCGCCATCAGCGGTGGAGCGCTGTACCGCCGTGCCTCCTTCCTCCTCGATCACCTTGACGAGAAGATTTTTCCTGACTTCGTTCGCATCCATGAACAACCGCTGCTGGTGGGTGCGATGGGCAGCGCCGCGTTTGACGGCGAAGGCGTTGCCACTGCGCCGCGCGATATTGTGTCTTCTGGTGTGCTAAAGGGCTATGTGCTGGGCTCTTACAGCGCCAGACGTCTCGGGCTGGAGACGACGGGAAACGCCGGGGGGGTGCATAACCTGACGATTGACCCCGGGAAGAAGAGCCTTGAGGACATGATTAAGGAACTCAAGACCGGGTTTTTGGTTACCGAGCTGATTGGCTTCGGTATCAACAACGTAACAGGAGATTATTCTCGCGGTGCGGCGGGACTCTGGATCGAGAACGGGGAAATCGCCTATCCGGTTGAGGAGGTTACGGTCGCCGGCAACCTTAGAGATATATTTAAAAATATAGTCTCCGTAGGTAGCGATGTGGACACCCGTAAGAGTACCCGCTGCGGATCTATTTTGGTGGACGGGCTGACGATCGCGGGCGAGTGAGGCTCGAGACTCAAGCGGGGTCAGTGTTCACTGGTAGAGAACTCGGTCTGGTGGGCCAGCAGTGCTTTTTGGGGCGGGCGATTTGCTCCTGAGTCGATTTAATTTATCTCTTGTGGCAAAATCACTTATAGAAGAGTCATGATAAGTTGCGTGAAATCAAGTGTAGCGAAGCTTCTGCGAGCGGGGCGCGGCTGATGCCGGGTTAACCCTCCTCCCGGGACGCTTCGGCGTGGTTGGACCGCGCGCCAAGGCATTCCTTTGCTGCACCGGCACTGCGGGATTTTCCGATGCAGCCATTTTTCCAAACCATAGCCGAGTACTGGTTAGGGCTAAGCGAATTTTTTGCATTCGACGCGGCATTGCTCGCCGAACCGTCGATGATCTTTCGCGTCACGCTGCTCTTCGTCTTGCTGTTCTGCTCCGCGTTTTTCTCAGGTTCTGAGACCGCGCTCTTTTCGCTATCGCGTCTCGATCTTCAACAGTTAAGACGTCAGCGCAATCCGCAGTCGGAGGCCCTGCATGCGCTGTTGGATCAGCCCCGGCGCCTGATTATTTCGATTCTTACCGGGAACGAGCTTATAAATATCGCGGCGACGATTAATGCCGCCGGGATTCTGGTCACGCTTTATGGCGAGCAGCGCGCCGCTGTGTTGAGCATTATTTTTATGGTGCCGCTGGTGCTGCTGTTTGGTGAGATGACGCCGAAAACAATTGCGGTATCCAATCCGGTTCGATTCAGCACGGCGGTAGTTGCTGCCCCGATGAGTCTATGGGTGCGACTGGTAGCGCCGCTTCGGGGATTAATCCGTATTGTCTCTGATCGGCTCACGACGCGGATTGTGGGAGAGGAGAAAGCGGCTGAAAGTTTGCTGAATATCGATGAGTTTTTAACGCTGGTCGAGCAAGTCGCGCAGAAAGGGGAACTGGACGCCACCGAACGCGCGCTCATCAACAAGCTGCTGGAATCCGGCGACACCGAAATCGTCGAAATCATGACACCCCGGACCCGCACCGATTTTCTGAATGCCGATTTGTCTGTGAGCGAGCTGATCGAGCGATTCCGGCAGTTGCGCCACACGCGAGTACCTGTGTTCCGGGTGCATCGCGACAACCTAGTGGGATTTATTCATGCCGAGCATATTTTGCAGTTACTCAGTGATGGTGCCGACCTTGATGCGCTCAGTCTGGACGACATCATGTACCCGCCGGTCGTGGTGCCGTTGACCAAAAAGGTGGACGAGATGTTTGACTTTTTCAGAGCCAACGGCGTTCGGGCAGCGGCGTGTCTGAACGAATTTGGTGGCGTGGAAGGTTTCATCACCATTTACGATGTCCTGACATTTATTTTTGGAGACATCAGCGGCGAGACCCGTGGCCGCTCGCTTTATCAGGAGCGCGACCTCAACATTTATGAGCTGCCTGGTGAGATGAAGCTGACGGATGTGAATAACTTGACGCACTTTGGACTGGAAGATCCCAGGATGACAACCATCGGCGGCGTGGCTTTCCGGCATCTTGATCGTTTGCCGCATCTTGGTGACCGTGTGGTGATTGATGATGTTGCGTTGACCGTATTGGAGATGGACGCGCATCGGATTTCCCGTGTGCGGGTAGCCAAGGCCTCGGCAGAAGAAGATTTTGAAGAACTTACCGAGCGAGAACAGTTGGAACTGACCCAGGAACTGGATTCTCCCCATGACAAGGCCGCCACTATGGGCAATGAACTAGCGGACGCTTCGGCGACAGCGCTGGAGCAACCCATGGAGGACAGCGTTGGTCACACGCCGCACCTCAGTTCATCCGTTAAGGATCGACGAACAGGTTAAATCCATGGATATCTTTCTTACGGTCTTACTGATGATTGGACTTTTGATCCTGAAAGGGTTTTTTTCCGGATCTGAGATCGCCATGGTCAATGCGGACAAGGTGAAACTCAATGCCAATGCCGGAAAAGGGCACAAGGGATCAAAGATGGTCCTGGATGAATTTCGTAGTCCGGAAATCCTGCTGGGTACCACCCTGGTCGGCACCAACATCGCGACCATTGCCCTCACCACGATCGGCACCCTCGCCATGATTCGTTTGCTTGGTGACAGCGGAGAGTGGGTAGCGTTTCTGGTCTTTACACCGCTTTTTTTGATTCTGGGCGAGATTGTTCCGAAGAGCGTCTATCAGCATCACTCAACGGAGATTGCTCCTCGGGCGATCTATCTGCTGCGCGCTTTTCGCTACGTTTTTTATCCCATTGTGATGGGGTTTTCCAGAACGTCGCGTTTCGCCGCGCGCGTATTTGGCGGCGGCCGAGTCGAGCAGAATGTGTTTATGACGCGCGAGTTGATCCGGTCGGTCGTAGAGATGGCGGAGCGCACGTCAGGTGTGGACGCCTTTGACCACGGGCGGATTCGCCGGGTGATCCGTTTCGGGGAGACCACAGTAGGCGAGGCGATGATTCCAATAGCTGAGGTCACTGCGATCAATCAGACCAAATCGTCCCGCCGCGCGGTCGCGATGGTGCGAAATCGCGGCTACAACCGCCTTCCCGTCTATCACCGAAATATCAGCAACATCATCGGAATTGCGACCATAACCACATGGGACATGATGGATCCTGACCTTATTCATCAGCCGCTCGATTCGCTGATCAAGCCCGCTTTATATGTCTCTCCCAGGCAAACCATCGATCAATTACTGCCGTTGCTGCGGAAGCGCGATGACCATATGGCAGTAGCGGTTGACGAGTTTGGTTCGGCCATCGGAATGATTACGATGGAGGACATCATTGAGGAGGTCGTCGGTGAGATTGACGTTGGCTACGACTTTGATGAGTACACGCCCAAGAAGCGTCATCAGCTGGAAGAGGTCGATACAGACGTTTATGTGATGGATGCTCGGGTGCCTGTTTCCGAGGCGAGCGAGGTGCTGGGCGTACATCTGTCTGATCACGACGCGCATACGGTCGGGGGTCTTGTCACGGCTCGGCTGCGTCGGATTCCAAAAGTCGGCGACAGCGTTGAAGAGTCTGGTTTCTTGTTTATCGTCGAGGAGGCCAGCCAGCGGGCGGCCGTTTTGCTCCGCGTCGAGCCGAGTTAAGGCATAGTCAGCGGTTGCTTTAAAGAAGCGCTCGGCCGGTATCCAGAAGCGGTTGAACGATCAGCTTGAGGAACACCGTCAGCGCGATAAACACGATCACAGGTGCGAGATCGAGTCCTGCGGTGGCGGGCATCAGTCGTCTGGCGGGAGCCAGAATCGGTTCGGTGAATGAGCCTAGCAGGCGGACCATCGGATGACCCCTTCCTGAACTGAACCAACTCAGGATGGCGCGCACAAAGATACAAAAAATGACAATGTAGGCGGCCAGTTTAAGCAGTTCGCCGAGGCTCAGAATCACGAGACCCAATACGTTTGGCACATGGCCCATCAGGAGAGCCAGGAGCGCGAGCCGGAGACTCTCAAGCGCCATCAGCAAAATCACGGCGGCCAGATCGATGCCCGCTAAACCCGGAATAATGCGTCTTAAGGGTGCAAGGGCGGGGTTTGAAGCCTTGACGACGAACTGCGAAAGGGGATTGTAGAAATCGGCTCGCGTCATCTGCAGCAAAAAACGAAACATTACGATGAGAATATAAAACCCAAGCGCGGCGTCGATTAGGAAAAGACCGGTGTCCGAAAGGTAACTCACGTTGTTGCCTCGTTTGTGGGACGCAGCTCTGTTGATAGTTCGTCGGCCCGTCGACGTGTGGCGGCCACCGCTCGGACATAGGCGTCAAAAACGTCTTTGGACTGCAACACGTTGAGCGCGGCCTCGGTCGTGCCTCCCGGCGAGGTCACCTGCTTTCTGAGTGTAGCAACTGATTCGCTGGCGGCAAGCGCCAACTGGCTGGCGCTTCGGGCCGTTTCGATCGTCAGCAGCCGAGCGGTTTGTGGATCCAGACCTTCGGCTTCAGCGGCTGCCTGGAGCGCGTCTAACATATAGAAGAAATAAGCTTTTCTTCTGTGAGCCATACGGTCTTTCCTACCGCCTGCAGAATGAGATTCGCATGCTCTTTATCGCTGGCGGATGCCGCGCGGTTGGCAAAAAGACCAGAGATTCCAGCGCCGACCAGGGCTGGCGTATTGGGCATCACGGGAACGATGCGAGGGCTCCCGCCAAGCCCGTCCTCCAGACTCCTAACCGTTAAGTCAGCCGCTCCGTGATCGGTGGAGAGGGTGACTCAATGCAGCGCGATTATTGGTTCAGTGCTGCCCGACGAGTCGACAATCTTGATTCGGCAAGAGACGTAGGGGAGAAAACCGCAAACCGAACATTGCGCCGGTTAGGAGCACGTCGGGTGCCAACTTGTCAGGTGCCGGTAATTTATGAAGCCCCCATCGCTTCAAGCCTGCTCTCACACTCTATCTGTGCGATTAGCGGAGAGGCGTTGTATAGGAAAGCCTCTTTTCTTCTTGATCACCTGGGCGAGCAGATTTTTCCAGATTTTGTCCGTATCCATGAACAGCCGTTGTTGATGGGTGCGATGGGCAGTGCATCTTTTGATAGCGAGGGTGTAGCAACAGCGCCGCGCGATATTGTCAAAGACGGTGTTCTGCAAGGTTATGTGCCGGGTTCTTACAGTGCTCGGCGACTCAAGATTGAAACCACCGGTAATGCTGGCGGTGTGCAAAATCTGACGATTGATCCCGGGGAGCAAGGCCTTGAGGATATGATCAAGAGTATCGAAAAAGGGTTTCTTGTGACCAAACTCATTGGTTTTGGGATTAATGGTGTTTCAGGGGACTATTCGCGCGGCGCGTCAGGCCTATGGATCGAGAAAGGTGAGATCGCCCACCCTGTAGAAGAGGCCACAGTCGCCGGCTATTTTGTTGTTAGCGATCATGCGGAGAATAAGAACACCGAAACCTCTAAACCATAAATCAGCAATGGACTTCGAATTATCTAATTGCGCTGTGATAATTTTTCTGGGTAGTTGTCGATCCTCAGACCGTGTTGCGATGTTGAGTTCGAGTGATGTTGGCTTGGCGTTCGGGGGACGTTGCTTTAGCCTGAACCTGCTTATGTAGCCTAGCCGATTGGCCGCTATTTTTTGCGGACGTTGATTTCGAATGCGCTGGCACTCGAAAAACCAGCCCGGAGGTTGGGCTCAATATTCCTGACCGATAGATTCATTTCAGGAAGCGGGGTTGTTTGGGTTGAGAGATAAAAATGTCAGTGATTGACCTCACGATTTTCTAATCCACAAGCTCTTTTATAGTTGCGACTAGGCGTTTTATCAGTTGTTTTCGGGATCGGCGTTTTCTAAACCGAGAATAGTGAATAAATTTGAAGCCTTGATGGGCCGCTGCGGCACTATCAATGACGGCTATTAGTCTCAGAATTATTTTATGATCATACATTTGGTTAGGTCCCCCAGCATTCAGGTATTGCCTCTGAAAATTCATATCATCTAACAGAGGGGCTAGGTGGTATGAGTAAAGTGGAAGGTCAATGACTGTATTGTCAATAAATCCACCAAGATCAATCAGGCGCAGTTGTCCGTCCACGCCCACAATAAAGTTTTGGGGGGTTAAATCTCCATATGTGAAGGCCGATAAGAAAACTGGAGGAAGATGACGCGACGAAAACGTATCGATTTTTTTAGATACTGATAAATCTATTAGATGTTCTTGTTGTAGATACTTAACCGATGGAACGAGATTGGAGTCCCAGAAATCTTTAGCATCCAAGTCATTTTTGTTCAGGTTGTGGTAGGCGGCGGCTGCGCGGGCAAAAGCAGAAACAAAGTCGGGGGATTTAAATTCTGGAAATTCTCCGTCAACATACTCCGCGAGAATAAAAGTGCTCTCGGCGGCAACGATGTTAGGAATGCAGCTAAGTTTTTTGAGGCTATCTACCGATTTGCGGATTCGTTGCATTTCCTCGTTTTCACTTGTCGGCGCGGTGTATAGTTTGTAAAGTCGCCCCGATTTGGTAATTAGCTTTTCTACTGTAGGCTTTTGTTTGATAGGTGCTTTTCGCTCATTAATCCGGATCGTAGATTTTGGTTTGAGGGGTTCAAGATGGAAATCCTCACCTAGGTATGGCAGGAGCGCTTCTTTTGGTATTCTCATCAGATACTCGTTGGCTTAGGGAATTCTTGGGAATATTGATATTTATGGGAGTCTAGAGTGTCATTAAGAATTGAGGTATCGTAGATGCGGTTCTACTTCAGTAAAAGCATGTAATAGACATGTGACCAGCACGCGGGAAAGTCCATCGGTGTTTTCTCTTGGCGAATCTTCCTATCGCCGTTATGGACTTTAGCCAGGATTCAATCACGGATTTATGGCCAATGCGTATTGGTAGAGCAAATGGCAAATATTCCATCGGAGTTGACTCTTTCCTAGGGCAGGTGTTGACATCAGACAGGCTTTGAGGCTGGGTGAGGGCCGTGAGAATATGTGGCGTTCTCTATCTGCGGAGGCTCTGCGATTCCGAAGATTTTGTCGGATTAGTGGGTGTTTAGTCTAGGTACTCACGCAGCGGATCTCTTAACATCAATCAAAGTGACTTAATCGCGACTCAGGCGAAATATAATGAACATCGTATTTCGTGTCGATGCCTCACTGGACGTTGGATCAGGTCATGTGATTCGCTGCCTGACCTCGGCCCAAGGTCGGTTACCGACTGAGTCGCTGGTTGCCTCTGGTGCGCCGGCGGATTTGGAACAAGACCGATGCAGCCCATATTCCAGAACATTGTCGAGCACTGGCATCGGCAGGGCGATTTTTTCTCGTATGATGCAGCATTGCTAGCCAAGCCCTCTATGGTTTTGCGGCTTGCTCTTCTCGGGGTGCTCTTGGTTTTCTCAGCGTTTTTCTCGAGTTTCGATCTCTGAGGTCAACGAAGCTTTAGGTGCGCACTTCTTAGACCGCGACGCTCGTACAGTCGGTGGGCTTGTCACTGCACGGTTACGGCACCTTCCAAAGG
>JAYNKS010000049.1:0-3187 GCA_038111345.1 Gammaproteobacteria bacterium
GCAAATCTGGGCACCACGCTTGCCGTGCTTTACGTTGGGCACCTTATCGTCGAGGCAGGCATTGTGGCCTTAGCCGCTGGTGGAAGTCTGGGTCTGAGCTGGTGGTCCGATGACCCAGGCAGTGGAGCGGTGCTTTTTTAAACCGTTGCAAAAAGCGCTCCTTGCGGAGGAGCGCGAATAAACTCTAGTTCGCCAACCGAGCGTCCGCACTTCCTGAGCAAACTGCTGCCGCTTTGAATTGAACCCAATTTTCGCGGGATTCACCTGACGCACACTTCAGTCGACCACTTCTTTTGTCGCCACTTTCCTCGCAAAAGGCGCGCGCTTCGCTCACCAGTTGGGGCCTCACCTGCGAGATACATTTGTCGAAATCGCTCTCTCGCTGCATGTCTGCCACAAAAGCGACAGCGCCGGTGAGCGTCAGCACACCCACCAAACCGATAATCCAGATCTCGAACTTGCTCATTTTTACACCCTCAATGATTGCCCTGGCAGACTCCGCCTGGCCATTGCGCTCAGTTAATTCTCAGGAATCACAGACATAAGGCCTGAAGAGCTACGCAGATTGTGCCTCGACACTGATCTTGACCGTATTGAAATAGCCTAACAGAAAGTCCTCACCGTGATTTCAACCGAAAGGACGCAGCCCGAATTCGGTCCGGCTGCTGCGTTCGGCGTAAAAGCCGAGCGAAAATTGAAATGGCTGGGGGACCAGGATTCGAACCTGGGTTGACGGAGTCAGAGTCCGTAGTCCTACCGCTAGACGATCCCCCACGACATTCGCATTTTAAAAGATCGGGTAACGAGACCCAAATTCGACCGCGGGCAGGCTAATGCCGCCGAGAGTAAGCGCTGATGGCGGGCACCGGCGCGCCGGTGTGACGCGGGCGCTCATGGCCTCGCAACTGCAGCGAGGCCGGACGGCACCTAACGCTTTGAGTACTGCGGGGACTTGCGGGCTTTATGCAGGCCCACTTTCTTTCGCTCTACCTCGCGCGAATCGCGGGTGACAAAACCGGCTTGTCGGAGCGGGCGGCGAAGCGTTTCATCGTAGCTCATCAGGGCCCGGGTAATGCCGTGACGAATGGCGCCGGCTTGCCCGGTACCGCCGCCGCCGGTTACGCGAACCGTGACATCGATCTTGTCTTGAAGTTCAGTGGTCTCCAGCGGTTGGCGGACCACCATACGCGCGGTCTCTCTACCGAAGTAGGTATCCAGGCTTCGCTCGTTCACCGTGATGTTTCCGGTACCGCGAGTGAGATAAACGCGGGCCACAGATGATTTACGACGCCCGGTTCCGTAATGAATTTCACCTGATTGTGCCAATGCTTTTTCCTCTTATTCGCCGCTACGTCGGCGCTCGATTCACTAAAGATTAAATTTCCAGCGCCTTCGGCTGTTGAGCCTGATGCGTGTGCTCGGGCCCGGCGTATACACGAAGCTTCGCGAACATGGCTCGACCCAGGGGGTTTTTCGGTAGCATCCCCTTAACCGCTGCCTCTATAACGCGGGTTGGATGTTTATCCAACTGATCCGACAAGGAGATCTCCTTGATACCGCCCGGATAACCGGAGTGACTGTAGTAGCTCTTCGCTTCAGTCTTGCGGCCGGTCACCCGGATTTTTTCCGCGTTCACGATCACGATGTGGTCGCCGGTGTCGACGTGAGGCGTGTACTCGGGCTTGTGCTTGCCGCGAAGACGAAACGCCACCTCACTGGCCAATCGACCGAGAACCTTGTCAGTGGCGTCAACTACGTACCAGTCACGCTTTACGGTTTCGGGCTTGGCGCTAAACGTTTTCATGGGAGTGTCGGCTGGGATATGCAAAAAATGAGGCGCGGATAGTACAAGAACGGCGCTTTTGGGGCAAGTTTTCGGTTTTTGAGGCGTGATTTTTGCCGCCACGATCAGGCGTGCTCCCTGGTCCATCCGATCCGGGCCTGGGCGACAAATCTTCAGGAATTTAGCGATTTAGGCTATCTTTACGAGACCCTGTCGGGATCAAGCAATTCGATCCAATGGTGCACCGGCGTTTTGCTCTCGGAGCCGATATGGGCCAAACACCCTACGTTTGCCGTTGCAATGATGTCAGGCCCTTCCGCGGTTAACGCGCCCACCTTTCGCTTTAAGAGCGCCAAGGAGAGTTCGGGCTGCAACACCGAATACGTGCCGGCCGCGCCGCAACACAGATGCTTTGCCTGCGTCGCGACCAGAGTGGCTCCACAGGCTTCAAGGATCGATTCCACCTTGCCCAAGATCTTTTGGCCGTGCTGCAAGGTACATGGCGAATGAAAGGCCACGCGCAGCCCATCAAGCGCTCGGCTCTTTTTCAGCTCTTCCGGTCGAATGAACTCGCAAAGATCAAGAGTCAACTCACTCACTCGACGGGCTTTGTCCGCGTAGCTCGGGTCCTTCTTCAACAACTCCCCATAGTCTTTTACGGTCACTCCGCATCCGCTCGCGGTCATAACGATCGCCTCGGCACCGTTATCAATGTGCGGCCACCACGCATCGATATTGCGCCGTATCGCCTGCAGGGCTTTTTGTTCTGCGCCAAGGTGTAAATCAATTGCCCCGCAACAGCCCGCCTTCTCAGCAGGAACAACCTGAACGCCGAGCGTTTCCAACACCCGGCTCGCCGCAGCATTGATCACGGGCGCCATCGCCGGTTGCACGCAACCTTCCAGCATGATGACTTTTTTACCCGATGTGTTTTTCGGCCGGCGACCGGCCGGGCGCGCCGTCGGTATGTGTCGTGCCAAGGCGCGGGGCAGCACATACCGAAACGTCCTGCCTAACTTGAATAACGGCATAAACCACGGCCCCAACATCAAATGCCTCAACATCCTCCGGACAACCCTATCCGGCAAAGCGCGCGGGCACGCCTCGCTCACTTTGGGCCGACTGATCTCGAGAAGACGACCATAGCTCACGCCCGACGGGCACGTGGTCTCACAGGAACGACAGGTGAGGCAGCGGTCCAGATGTATCTGCGTGGACTCGCCGCACCGGCCGGACTCTAAAAACTCTTTTATCAGGTAAATCCGTCCGCGAGGCCCATCAAGCTCATCGCCCAGAAGCTGATAGGTTGGGCAGGTTGCGGTACAGAATCCGCAGTGCACGCAGGAACGAAGGATACTGTCCGCCTCGCGACCGGCGTCCGTTGCAAGTAAAGCTGGCTGCAAT
>JAYNKS010000049.1:3197-6976 GCA_038111345.1 Gammaproteobacteria bacterium
CGGCCCGGATTCAGCACATGCTTGGGATCGAAAGCATCCTTGAGCTGCCGATTAAGTCGCATCGCCACGCCGTCGAGTCCGCCGCACCTAACCGAACGATCGCCACCGCGAAAGCGCATGACGTACCCGTCGACTGAGCGGGCCATAGAGTCAAGCGTCTCGACAGAAGCGTCGCTTTTTAACCAATAGGTGCCCCCACCCCAATCGAACAGGAAAGCGCCGGGCAGATCGAGTGGCTCGATGTGAGGCTTCAAACTGAGACGCCATAAGGGCAACGGCCCGTCAAAAAAGGCCAGCCGATGCTCCTTGAGATCTAGCCAGAACTGATCTCCCGCAGAATCGTTCTCGCCTCCAAGATCCCGACTGGCCGCACTGACGGACGCTTCCACTCCGGATAAACGAATGCGCAGAACGCCGTCGTGCCAGGCGCTGGCGGTAACCGGCAACGCCTGCGTAAAAAGCCCTGTCATTTTTTTTAACGCCATCCGGGCTGATAACTCAAAGGTCCGCGTCACCGAGCATTGCGCCACCGGCAGCACTTTCAGCGAGACCTCTGTAATGATGCCAAGCGTTCCCATCGAACCCACCATAAGACGGGAGACGTCATATCCAGCCACGTTCTTCATGACTTGTCCGCCAAACTTTAAGATCTCACCCTTGCCGTTAACACACGAGATGCCCAGCACGAGATCCCGCGCGGCGCCACGATAGGGTCGAGCCGGTCCGGAAAGACCACAGGCAAGGGTTCCGCCAATGGTTGCCCTCTCGCCGAAGGCCGGTGGCTCAAAAGGCAGCATCTGCCCTGATCTAGCGAGGGCGTCCTCAAGATCGTGAAGGCGGGTACCTGCCTTCGCCGTAATCACCAGCTCGGTCGGCTCATAGCTAATGATGCCTGCATAACTGTCCATGGCGCAGACGTCGCCGATGGGCTCGCCGCCATAAAACCGCTTGGTGTCACCTCCCGTGACACAAAGCGCCGTCCCCGTTTCGGCCGCATCGCGTACCGAGGCTGAAAGCAATTGAACAAACTCGTGCATAAAGCCGGGTGACTAAAATCGTGGCAGGTCAGCGTGCGGAAGTTGCCCGCCATGCACGTGCATCGCGTTGAACTCCGCACAGCGCGAAAGCGTCGGCACCGCCTTACCTGGGTTCAAAAGTCCATCGGGATCAAACACAGCCTTTAGGGCATGAAACTGTTCGAGCTCGCCCGAACCGAACTGGACACACATCTGGTCGATCTTCTCAAGGCCCACGCCGTGCTCTCCCGTGATCGTGCCGCCTACGCGCACGCAAAGCTGAAGTATCTTCGCACCTAACTCTTCTGTGCGCTCAAACTCGCCTGGTTTTCCGGCATCGTAAAGAATTAACGGATGAAGATTGCCGTCCCCCGCATGAAAGACGTTGGCCACGCGAAGGTTGTACTCGGAGGCGAGGCTAGAGATACCGGTTAACACCTCACCCAGCGCTCGGCGAGGGATGGTGCCGTCGATACAGTAATAATCCGGGGAGATGCGTCCCACCGCAGGAAACGCATTTTTTCGGCCGGACCAAAAGCGAATTCTCTCCGCTTCATCACGGGCCACGGCCACCGATTGAGCGCCGCAGTCATAGAGCAGACCGGAAACCGTTTCAATATCCGCATCGACCTCTTCCAGCCCGCCATCCACTTCACAAAGCAAGATCGCGGCGGCATCACACGGATAGCCGGCATGCACAAAATCTTCCGCCGCGACAATGGCGGGGTTATCCATCATTTCAAGGCCTGCGGGAATAATGCCTGCGGCAATAATGCGCGCAACGGCATCAGCAGCACCCTCCACGGTGTTGAACGACGCCATCAACGCCTTTGCGGCCTTGGGCTTGGGTAGCAGACGCACGGTGATTTCCGTCACTACCCCGAGCATACCCTCGGAACCAATGAATGCCGCCAGAAGATCGTAGCCGGGGTTATCGAGTGCTTGCCCACCGATCTCAACAACCTCTCCACCTATCAACACCACTTGAGCGGAGACCACGTTATGCACGGTGAGGCCGTATTTGAGGCAGTGGACACCGCCCGCGTTCTCGGCCACATTGCCCCCAATCGTGCAGGCAATCTGCGAAGAAGGATCCGGCGCGTAATAAAGGCCATCGGGTGCAACGGCTTCGCTGATCGCCAGGTTCCGTACGCCCGGCTGCACACGCGCCGTGCCTGCCACCTGATCTACCGACAGCACCTGATTGAAGCGCGCCATGCTGAGCAGTACGCCTTTAGCATGCGGCGTGGCACCGCCCGAAAGCCCAGTGCCCGCGCCTCGCGCTACCAGAGGCACGCGGTGTTGTTGACATAACTTCAAAACCGTCCGGACTTGGGATAGTTCATCTGGGAGCACCACCACACCCGGCAGAACACGGTAGCCCGAGAGCCCGTCACACTCGTAGGGTCGCCGCTCCTCAGCGGACAACAGCACGCTACGCTCAGGCAGCGCTCTCAAAAGGTCAGCGACAAACTCACCATCTAGCGGCGCACTCACGGTAACCACTCCCGTTCCATTTACTGAGACGAGTATCTCAAAGTAGACATTTGGTCTAAAGCGAAAACGGCCTGTGGTCTGACCTCAACGGAAAAACGCGGCTCTGCTCGAAGACACCCTACGGCGAAGGATCGAAAACGATATCTGCCTCAGTCCCCTAAACTCAGCGCGGCCGCCTCAGCCTCGCACGTTACTGCATCTACTTCGCGTCCCATATGTCGCGCGATCTCCTCGCGCGCAACGGCCATCGTCGCTTGAAAAAGCGTATCATTTTGTAGTCGCGCAAATGCGGCTGAACCAACCGCCATGCCGGCCTCCGTATCGCTCATCCAATGCACGTTGCAGATAATGCGGCTTTGCGCATAGGCGCGGCCTCGCGCCAGCAACCGCTCTGCGCGCTCAGGAGCGAGTTGCGATAAGACCAGTGCCCACCCCCAGCCTATCGCGCTGTGACCGCTCGGATAGGATCCGTCCGTCGTCAACACTTCGCGCTCTTCCGGCGAGCAGATTTCTTCACCGTTAGCCAGAAAAGGCCGAGCCCGCTGATAGGCCTTCTTCGCGGGATAGGTCGCGAGGCCAAAATCGGTTAGGGAGCGCTGCATCAGTCGATAGAGCGCTGGTGTTTCCTCCTCAGTAATAGCCATTCCAAGCGCGCACTGGAAGATCTTCGCCGCTGCAGGGAAAGTCAACTCGGCATCGCGAGCCGCGAGATCCCAGCGAGTCGAGCCTCGCAGCGACATCAGGCCCTGAGTGACAGCATCGTCGGCGGCCTGGCGTGGGGAACCTGATTCCGGCGGCGCTGGAACAAAAACGACACTGTTGAGGGGTTTCTGCTCATGCAGATAACCCTGAACCAATCCATGGCCAATCTCGGGCGCAGGCGCTGTCACGTCCATCTGCGCGGATGCAGTTGATGTCACGACACCTAATGCCACGACAATGAGAGCCGCACGCCAATATGCAAGCACCATAAATCCTCCCCTTTGTTATTAACGATTCCCTTATTCAATACTCGCATATTTATCTAAGTTTGGATATTTGCGTTCCGTCTTGGGGATCCTGGGATACTCTTAGACTTTAGAGGCGCTGAATTGAGTCCCCACTTTGATGCAACCTTTCACAATTAACTTCTCACAAGCGGAAATCGACACCATTCGCTCGAGGGTCAAGGCGTTTCCCTGGCACGAGATGCCCGATGATGGCGGCTGGGCGTATGGCACCAACCTTGATTACCTCAGAGAACTCTGCGATTACTGGGTCAATCAC
>JAYNKS010000049.1:6986-10774 GCA_038111345.1 Gammaproteobacteria bacterium
CACTTCGACTGGTTCGCCGAGCAAGATGCACTGAACCAACTCGCGCACTTCAAGGCGCAGGCTGATGGCATCAACCTCCACTTTATCCACGAAAACGGTATCGGCCCGAAGCCCCTGCCCTTGCTGATGAGCCACGGTTGGCCTGGCAGCGTTGCGGAATTCAGGAAAATAATCGGGCCGCTCACAAATCCGGCTCAATTTGGTGGCGACCCACAAGACGCTTTCGACGTCATTGCACCTTCCCTTCCCGGATTTGGATTCTCAGGAAAACCCAATCGCCCGATCGGCCCCCGCCGTATGGCAAAGATCTTCAATTCGCTTATGACCGATGTGCTGAGCTATCCAGACTATCTCGCTCAGGGCGGCGACTGGGGTGGCGCCATCTCAAGCTGGCTTGGCTTTGATCATGCGCCAACGTGCATGGGTATTCATATCAATATCCTCACCATGCGCCATGCGGATGGGCCTCGCGGTGCCGAAGAGATCGCCTGGTCTCAGCAATTTGAGATCGATCAGGCGGAGCAGGATGGGTATCGCACCGTTCAGGCTACCAAACCCCAGACGCTTAGTTACGCCATGATGGATAGCCCGGTTGGCATTGCCGCCTGGATCACGGAGAAGTTTCATGCGTGGTCGGATCTTGAAGAGGGTGTGCTCGAGAGCGTCTACACCAAAGACGAGTTGCTCACCAACATCATGATTTATATCCTGACCCGCACCTTCAATACGGCGTCCTGGATTTACTATGGGCGCCGCGAAGAAGGCGGTCGTATTATGTCGGCGGACCATCGCCGCGTTGAGGTACCCACCGCCGCTGCGCTCTTTCCCGAGGAACTTCTGGCCTGGCCGCCCCGGTCATATGTCGAGCGCCTGTATAACATCACCCAGTGGACCGAGATGCCCCGCGGGGGGCACTTTGCAGCCATGGAAGCGCCTGCACTTTTAATCGAGGACATTCGAAAGTTCGCGAGGCATTTTCGCTAGCGCTTCTCTAGCCTTCGACTCTTAACTTCTCCTTAAACACATGAATGAGCCTGACCAAATTATCCACGCCCTGAAGCTGACGCCTCATCCGGAGGGCGGACATTTTGTTGAGACGTTCCGAGATAACGACGGTCACGCCAGTTTGATCTTTTATCTCCTGAAGAACGGCGAGACCTCGCACTGGCACCGGCTGACGAAAAACGAAATACTGCATTTTTATGACGGCGATCCGATGAGAATATATCTCTCGTCCGATGGCAATGAGGTGTCAACGGTCACGCTGGGTAGAGAACTCGACCGGGGGCATGAGTATCACTGCGTCGTCCCGCCCGGCACATGGTTCTCCATGGAATCAACAGGCAATTACTCGCTCATTGGTTGTACGGTGTCGCCGGCGTTCTCGTTTGATGACTTTGAACTGGCACCCGTGCAGTGGCAGCCAGGCAACCTGGACTAGCCGACCCCGTTAGCAGTCCAGGGTGTGGTCCCGTTCCCATTGGCTGATGGCCGCGCTGTAACTGCGCCAGTCTCTGTGCTTCAGTTTGGCATAGCTGTCTACCAGATCCTTGCCGAGACCATCCCGCAGGACCTTGCTTTTCTCAAACAAACGGATCGCGTCGAGCAGATTAGAAGGTAATCGACGCACCCCTTTCACGGTGTGTCCGTCGGTGTACATGTTGATCTTCAACGGCTTGCCAGGATCACGCTTGTTTGCCACTCCATCGAGACCCGCCGCCAGCACGCCGGCCTGCATCAGATAAGGATTTGCCGCTCCATCCATCAAACGAAGTTCAAAACGACCGGCATCAGGCACCCGAACCATATGCGTTCGGTTATTGCCGCCATAGGTAATGGCGTTAGGCGACCAGGTTGCTCCTGACGTGGTGACTTGCGCGTCAATACGTTTGTAGCTATTTACCGTTGGGTTGAACACCGCGGCCAGCGCGTCCGCGCTGTGCAGGACGCCCCCAAGGAAGTGATAAGCCATTTTTGACAAACCCATCTTGTCCTTTGCGCCCTGGAAGAGATTCTTCTTTCCCGCTTTATCCCAGACGGAGATGTGCGCATGACAGCCGTTACCGGTCAAATTGGCGAACGGCTTGGGCATGAAGGTGGCTCGCAGGCCGTGCTTTTCCGCGATGGCCTTCACCATGTATTTAAAAAACACGTGTCGGTCCGCCGTGATCAGCGCATCGTCGAAGTCCCAATTCATCTCGAATTGGCCATTGGCATCTTCATGATCGTTTTGGTAGGGGCCCCACCCCAGCGCGATCATGCAGTCACAGATCTCGCTGATCACGTCATAGCGCCGCATCAAGGCCGACTGGTCATAGCAGGGTTTTTCCTGCGTATCGCTCGGATCCGACACCGCCGTCCCATCGGCGCTCACCAAAAAATACTCGCACTCCACTCCGGTTTTCATGCGCATCCCTTGCTTGGCAGCAAGCGCGATCTGATTCTTGAGTGCCACGCGGGGTGACGCATCGACAAACTCTCCGTCCATCACCAGATCGCCCGCCAGCCAACCGACTTCCGGCTTCCAGGGGAGCTGAATGAGGCTAGCGGGATCCGGTACCGCAAACATATCCGGATGGGCCGGGGTCATGTCGAGCCAGGTCGCGAACCCGGCAAAACCCGCGCCATCGCGTTGCATGTCGGCAATCGCCCGTGCGGGGACCAACTTTGAGCGCAACACACCAAACAGGTCCACAAAACTGATCAAGAAATATTTGATTTTTTTCTGCTTGGCAACACCAGCTAAGTTAATCGCCATGTCCAAACCCCTCCAATGAAGCTTTTTTGTTAATCATAAACTTTTAGCGGATCACTATCTTACGCCCCCGACTGGGGCTCAACGATGAACGACAGAAAGCGGATCGGCAATCTGTTTAACTCCTCTGGGCCATGAGGTGCATCCGCATCGAAGTAAAGCGAGTCGCCTTCGTTCATGGCGTACGTTCGGGAGCCATGGCGATACACCATCTGCCCCTCGAGCATATATATGAACTCAACGCCATCGTGCTGAAAAAGCGGAAACACATCGGACGCTTCCGAGATCACAATCAAATAAGGCTCAACCAGAGTGGCACGATCCCCGACAGAGTGACCCAGAAGGTGGTATTGGTGACCCGCACGCGTCCCGCGCCGATCAATCACCAGGCCCTGCCCGGCTTTAACAAAAGACGCTTCGCGATCCTGCTCGAACTTCCGAAAAAGCGCGGTGACCGGCACATTGAGCGCTCCGGCGAGCGCCTGCAGGGTTGTCAATGACGGGGAGGTCTGGCCGTTCTCAATCTTTGAGAGCATGCCCGGTGAAAGGCCAGCCTGGCGAGCCAGGTTAGCGATCGTGACGCCAAGCTGGGTGCGGTAGATGTGCACCTGCCGACCGATCGCGTCCTCCAGGCGGTTCCCACGATCCACCGTCTCGGATCGACTCGAGACAATCTCCAGAGGCGCTTTCGATGAGCGCTGAGTCATGCGCTCGCCTGACGACGAGATACATTATGTCCCGGCACGGGTACACCGGTCGCGGTACTTGTGGTCAAGGTGACGCTGCGCAGATCCTCAGGCTCGAGATTATGAAGCCGAGTCTTGCCCGTGCATCTTGCCATCATGGACGCTTCACCCGCATTGGCATTCAAAATGGCGCGAAGACCATCTGAGCGCTCGCTTACGGTTCGATCCGACGACCAGACAATCTCATTGATACCGATCTCACCGCCCATTGCGATCGCGGCCGCTACCCCATAAACCACGGCGCTCGCCCCCAAGGCAATCAGCCGTGCGGCGTCGGTGCCAGAGCG
>JAYNKS010000050.1:0-10754 GCA_038111345.1 Gammaproteobacteria bacterium
TATTTTGTTCCGGAGAGCCAGTCACTCACCGATACAATCGCAGCCCTTCAGCGGTAACGGCATCATCAGGCTGTTGTCGTGGACGAACATGGCGTGATGGAGGGGATTGTCACGTTAGAGGACCTGATGGACAAGCTGGTTGGCGAGATCTATGACGAAAGCGATATCGCACCGCAAGATCTTGTGCCCAACGGTACAGACAGCGTCACCATCGAGGGTTCATCAGAAATTCGGCTTCTTGAAGAATTCTTCGACATGGATCTGTCGGACAAACCCACGGATTCAGTAAGCAAATGGATTCTCGAGCATACGCAGCGAATTCCTCAAAATGGAGAGGAATTTACGCTCGATGGACTGCACCTCAAGGTGTTAAGAGCCAATCCTCGGCAGATAAGCTCCGTTCTGATTCGGCGTCATCCCGACTCGCACGATCAGCTATCCATCCAGAGCACATCGACCTGATCAAGGGCAGTTGAGGAGACGAGATCCTCCGCCAGGGTTGCACAGGCAAGCGGGTCGACAGACTGTCCGTCCACACGAGGCAATACCAGTTCGCCCATTAGACGGCCATTCAGGTAGTGGAGGGTAAGGCGAAATGCGCGAGTGTCCCAGTCTACGCCCTCAGGAACCCTCTGACGCTTGAGCACCACCCGCACGGCTGATTCAAGCGCCTCCCTCGACTGAAGCGGGACCAGCGGCAAATCCTCGTGATCATCTTCCGGATCAATGTGCACCACGACATCGGTCAGTGTAGGAAATTCTGACTTCAATCGATCCATAACTTCATCGGCTACCCGATGCCCCTCAGACACGCTGATTCTGGGTCGGACCCGAACATGCATATCGGCAAAAATGTCGGCGCCCATGCGCCGAGTGCGCATCTCATGGACATCAATCACACCTGGCACAGCCTTCGCCGCCTGACGAATTTTGACCTGGATATCGGGATCGACAGCGGTGTCGATGAGCTCCTCAAATGAATCTCTGCCGATCTGGTAGGCCGCATAAAAGATAATAACCGAGACGCCAACGGCACCCGCTGCATCCGCCCAGGGGAAACCCAGCATGACGCCGCTGACACCTGCGATCACCAAAAAAGACGAGAGCGCATCAGATCGACTGTGCCAGGCGTTCGCTTCCAGGAGGGCAGAACGATGGCGTCTGGCAGCGCTCATGGTGTAGTGGTAGATCGCCTCCTTCGACACAACGGAGATACCGGCAATGACCAATGCCGGCCAACCAGGCGACGCGGCAATTCGGCTGCTGATAATCGTGCGAATGGCATCAAAGGCGATACCGGCAGCGATCAAACCCAGACTGATCGCAAGAATCGCCGTGGCGATGGTCTGAATCCGGCCATGTCCATAAGGATGCTCACGATCGGCCTCAAAACTGGCCTGGCGGGCGGCAATAATCACCAGGCCATCCGTAGCGAGATCGCTTAGCGAATGAATCCCGTCGGCGATAAGGGCCTGCGACTGGACGATAACACCGCCGATGAGCTTGGCCAGTGCAAGTCCGAGGTCCACCACGGCGCCGACGACGGTTACTCGCCTGATATCGCGATAGGCGCCTGCACGCGGCTGGCTGTCGGGCGACATCGCCATGGCATACCTCGAGAGGTCGGGGAGCTCTCAATTTTAGCAAAGCGACTGAAGGTCATCGACCGGGACGCTTTCGCGTGAGACCGCCCAACTGATGCAGGGTGTTTTCTGGGATAATCTCGGCCAGGCTTTCCTCTGATTCCATTCACTACACCCAACGCTTGTGCGAATCCTGCTTAGCAACGACGACGGCTATCTCGCCCCGGGTCTGGAGGCCTTGCACCGCAGTATTTCGACGGTCGCGGACACGCTTGTCGTTGCCCCGGACCGCAATCGAAGCGGGGCGAGCAACTCTCTGACCCTGACTCGCCCCTTACGGGTATCTCGCGCCCCGAACGGCTTCATGTTTATCGATGGGACGCCAACCGATTGTGTTCACATTGGTCTCACCGCGTTGATGGATCCAGAGCCCGATATGGTGATTGCGGGAATTAACCATGGGTCAAATCTTGGCGATGACGTGCTGTACTCCGGCACCGTTGCGGCAGCGATGGAGGGGCGCTACCTTGGCCTTCCGGCTATGGCTATCTCACTCGCAGGGCAAAACCCGATCCATTACGAGACCGCAGCAGGCGTAGCGCTTGAGCTGCTTGAGCGACTGAACACCAACCCGTTACCGAGAGATATGATCCTTAATGTGAACGTTCCTGATCGGCCTCAGGCCGAGATAAAGGGGTTCCGGATCGCAAGACTCGGTAACCGCCATAAGTCGGAGCCGGTCGTTCGCTCCCGCGACCCCTCCGGCCGAGAGATTTTCTGGGTCGGGCCGGCGGGCGAGGAGGAGGATGGCGGTCCGGGTACGGATTTCTACGCCATCTCGGAGGGATATGTCGCCCTCACGCCGTTGCAGGTCGATTTGACGCGCCACGAACAGCTCAATTTGCTGCGAGAGTGGCTGCCTGAGTCGAGCGGCTAGTGCCTGCTTCAATATCCAAATTCGGCGGATTCGTATCGCAACGGCCTCGAGAGCGCATGATCGATAGATTGCGCGAGAAGGGTATCGTCAACGATGAGGTGCTCGCTGCGCTTCGTACCGTTCCCCGCCATGATTTTGTCGAGGAAGCCCTGAAAGGTCGCGCCTATGAGGATACCGCCTTGCCTATCGGATTTCGCCAGACGATTTCTCAGCCGTACCTGGTTGCCCTGATGACAGAGCAGCTTATCGCTAAAAAAAGCAGCCTCCGATCAGTGCTTGAGATCGGAACCGGATCCGGTTACCAAACTGCCGTGCTGGCTTGCCTGACCACGAAGGTCTTCACCGTTGAGCGGATCGCGGCGCTCAGCGGCCGCGCCCAGAATCTTTTGTCCGCTATGGGCATTACAAACGTCAGGTTTCGGGTCGCCGATGGCTATCAGGGCTGGAAGACGCAGCGGCCGTTTGACGGGATAATCATGACGGCGGCCGCTCTCACGATCCCGCCCGATCTTCTATCGCAGCTTGCAGACGGCGGCGTCCTGGTGGCACCTGAGGGCGATGAGCACCAACAGACCCTCGCCACGTGGACGCGACAGGGCAGCCACTTTCAGCGCAATGATCTAGTGAACGTGACCTTCGTGCCGATGTTGACGGGAGTAGAGCATTGAAAATCTTCTCTCGACTGTATGACTGGGTATTGGGCTGGGCAAAACATCCCCGTGCCAGTCGATACCTGGCCGCTTTGTCGTTCGCAGAATCATCATTTTTCCCCATCCCGCCGGATGTGATGCTTGCTCCCATGGCTCTTGCGCGTCGCGACCGAGCGTGGTGGTTCGCGTTTATCACTACCGTCTGGTCGGTTTTGGGCGGTGCCTTGGGCTACCTTATCGGTATGTTCTTATTTGACGTGCTGGCGCAGCCGCTTATTTCGTTTTATGACGCATCAGAGGCCTTCGCAACAGCTCAGGACAAGTTCAAAGCCCACGGGGTATGGATAGTGTTTATTGCCGGTTTCACACCGATCCCGTATAAGATTTTTACGATCTCGGCGGGTCTGGCATCCATGGCGTTCTTCCCTTTCGTTGTGGCCTCCCTGATCGGACGAGGGGCACGGTTTTTTCTAGTCTCGGCGCTTATCTATTTCGGCGGCGAGCGTTTTGAGAGCGGGTTGAGGCGCTATGTGGACCTGATTGGTTGGTTGGTGATTGCTCTGATCGTGGTTGGACTAGGCGTTTTTTACGGGATCAAATGAGGCGATATCGATGAGATCGGCAATGATGCTGAGCGTACTTCTGGTCCTCATCGGGTGCAGTGGCGCGCCGGTGGTGCCGGTCAGCGACCTTACCGCGACCCGTTCCCCCTATGCCGCCCGTGTTGTGCGCGAGGGCGATACCTTGTACACGATCGCCTGGGAGGCCGGTCTGGATTATCGGGACGTCGCGCGTTGGAACAACCTTGAGCCGCCTTATGCGCTTAAGGTCGGACAGCGTATCGCGCTGGGCGGAGCATCAAATAAAGTGACACCGACGCCAGAGTTGGTCCAGACGGCACCGAGCGAGGCGACCACGGTGCAAGCAGAAGAGGTGGTTGTATCCGAAACGCCGACGGCGACCACCCCGGTTGCCCCAAGCGCTGATCAGAGCCTGCCCAAGCGCGTTCAAACCACCCATGGCTGGATATGGCCCGCGGAGGGCGAACTGATTGCCCGATTTGACGAGGAACGCAACAGCAATGGCATTGATATCGCCGGCATCGATGGCACTCCCGTCCGGGCGGCTGCTGCAGGGAAGGTCGTGTACGCGGGGACCGGTCTTCGGGGTTATGGGCTACTGCTCATTATCAAGCATGACGAGACCTACCTCAGTGCCTATGCCCACAATCGCGCAGTCACGGTTGAAGAGGGTGATTCGATCGATAAGGGGCAAATCATCGCAGAGATGGGGCAAACCGGCACAGACTCCGTACGCCTGCACTTTGAAATCCGACGCGATGGACAGCCGGTCAATCCTTTATCCTACCTGCCGCCGGACTAGGGTTGTCGAGCTAGAGGGGTAGGATCACGGCCGCCGCTACGGCCCGATCATCCATCGCCAACACGTTATAGGTAGAACAAGCGGCGCGGGAGGTCATAAAGTCGATACTCCTTCCGTCACGTGCCATGGTTTCTAAAAGCGCCGAATCAGGTAGAAACATCTCGGAACCGGTGCCGAGCAACAACACGTCCCAATCCGCATGAAATAGCTCCTCGATGACCGACCCGGTGAGTTCCACAGGGTCACCGACAGGCCAGACGACAGGAGGGCGGCCCGGCAAGAGAAGAAAACTTTCGGTTACCGATTGCCCCTGAATCGTCACGACGCCAGATCGAAAGCCTTCGATGAGCGTGTGGGTCTCACTTGTTTCGATTGTCAGATCCATGGGCTTAATGGTTCACAAACTGGAAGCTTGAAGTTTCGCACTAACGGGCGACTCGCAAAAGGACGAGAAGATTCGGCGATTGCGATAGAATCGGCGCTTTGTCGCGCGGGCGCGGGCCGTCACTTTATTTTCAGGCAAAACACGCTATGAAACCGGTACAGGTTGGGGTCATTGGGCTCGGCACCGTTGGATCAGGCACGGTGGACGTGCTGATTCGAAACGGGGCTGAGATTGCCCGTCGGGCGGGCCGTGAAATTCAGGTTAGCCGCGCCGCCGTGAGGGATATAAAGCGTGCCCGGTCTTGCGACCTGACCGGGATCGCCCTCACCCAAGATCCATTCGATCTGGTAAACGACCCCGATCTGGACGTGGTCATTGAGTTAATGGGCGGATGCGACGACGCCTATGCACTGGTGATGAAATCACTCGAGAGTGGTAAACACGTCGTGACGGCGAATAAGGCGCTGATTGCTACCCGTGGCAATGAGATATTTGAACGCGCATCGGCAAATGGGCTGGTGGTCGCGTTCGAGGCCTCGGTCGCAGGTGGCATACCGATTATCAAGGTGTTGCGTGAGGGCTTGGCGGGTAACCGAATCATTAACCTTGAAGGCATTCTGAACGGTACCTGTAACTACATACTCACTCAAATCCGCGAGCGGCAGGTCAGCTATGAGGAGGCCTTAAAAGATGCGCAGGCTCTGGGCTACGCTGAGGCCGATCCGCATTTTGATGTCGCGGGAATAGACGCGGCTCATAAACTTACCATCCTTGCATCAATCGCCTATGGCGTCCATCTGGACTTTAACTCGGTTCAAATTGAAGGAATTGAGCACATTACCCAGTCCGATATCCGATACGCGGAGGAGTTGGGGTTCCGAATAAAACATCTCGGGCTCGCCCGACGGCACGGAGACGGGCTCGATCTTCGTGTGCACCCTTGCCTCGTTGCCGAGCACCAACTGCTGGCCAGTGTGTCGGGGGTTATGAACGCGGTGCTGGTCGAGGGAGATGCTGTCGGCAAGACGGTCTATTACGGGGCAGGCGCCGGTGCCGGGCCCACCGCATCGGCCGTGGTTGCAGATCTGGTCGATGTCGTTCGTACCTTGACAGCGGACCCGAACAACCGGGTACCCCATTTGGCCTTCCAGCCTGGACAATTGGCTCAATCCAATACCGCTCCTCGTGCCGAGGTTATGGGGGCGCATTACCTCAGACTGACTGTGGCCGATCGACCGGGCGTGCTGGGCGAGGTGACCAAGATTCTGGGAGATCGAGGCGTGAGCATTCGCGCCATTCATCAGAAGGATTCAGGCAGTGGGTCCCAACCCGTACCGGTGGTCATACTGACGCATCGAGCCCGAGAAGCGGATGTGGCTTTGGCTATTCAAGCGATTGAGGACCTTACCGTCAGTGCCGCTCCGGTCGTACGAATTCGTTTGGAGGGGGAAGAGTAGACCCATGTCGCTTTATTCCACGGGATTGATCGAGCGATACCGCTCGTACTTACCCATCCCTTCGGACGCCGAAGCGGTCACACTCAAAGAAGGGGGCACCTCGCTGGTGCCGCTCGACACGCTCAGTCAACCGGACAAGGGCATCCAGGTTTACGCAAAAGTGGAAGGCGAGAACCCAACCGGATCGTTCAAAGACCGAGGCATGACCGTGGCCATTACGATGGCCCGGCATGAAGGGAGCGAAGCGGTGATATGCGCATCGACCGGAAATACATCAGCCGCGGCAGCGGCCTATGCGGCTCGCGCCGGCATGCGCGCGTTTGTCGTGATTCCGGATGGGAAGATCGCGCTCGGGAAACTCGCCCAGGCGATGATGCACGGCGCAACGGTCATTCAGATCGCCGGCGACTTTGACGACGGCATGGGTATTGTGAAACGTATGCCGGAGGAGGCGCCCGTCGCGCTGGTTAATTCGGTGAACCCGTTCCGACTGCACGGCCAGAAAACAGCGGCTTTTGAGATTGTCGATGTCCTCGGCGCCGCCCCGGACTACCACTTCCTACCTGTCGGTAACGCCGGCAATATCAGCGCCTACTGGATGGGGTACTGCGAGTACCAAGGACACGGTATTTGCCCCACTCGCCCGATCATGGTCGGATGTCAGGCAGCAGGAGCCGCTCCTTTTCTCAAAGGGGCCCCGGTGGACCGGCCAGAAACCATAGCGACAGCCATCCGAATCGGGAATCCGCAATCCTGGGATCTGGCCAACACCGCGTCGAAAGACTCCGGGGGCTGGTTTATTGATCGCGAGGACAGCGATATTCTGGCGGCGCAAAAGTATCTCGCTCAAAGGGAAGGTATTTTTTGTGAGCCCGCATCGGCAGTCTCCGTGGCGGGGTTAATGACCGCGCTAGCGCGCGATCAGATTAAAGAGGGCAGTACGGTCGTCTGCACGCTGACCGGCCATGGCCTTAAAGACCCCGACACGGCTATCGCGCAAAGCCCGGCACCTCTGCGGGTGGAGCCCAGCGTGGCCTCCGTGCGAAACGCCATTCTCGGCAGTTAACGGCTACGCCCGGCACGCCCCTAGCCAGAAAGCAGCCTCATGCTCCCGCAAAGCGTCCTCGTCTTTGACATTGAAACGATACCGGATGTGGATCTGGGGCGACGGTTAAACACGCTGGACCAGCTTGATGACGATGATGTCGTCAAGGCAATGCGAACCCTACGCGTTCAAAAAACCGGCACGACTGACTTTCTCAGTCACCCTCATCACCAAATTGTGGCCATCTCGGCGGTATTGCGGACGGCGGAGACCCTGCGTATCTGGTCTCTTGGCGATGCACAGGCGTCGGAAGCGGAACTGCTTCGACGCTTTTTTGACGGGATCGAAAAATTTCGGCCAACCTTGGTGAGCTGGAACGGCAGCGGCTTCGATCTGCCGGTGATCCACTACCGAGCCCTTAAAAATCAGGTCGCCAGCAGAAGCTATTGGGAGACAGGCGAAACCGATCGCGATTTCAAGTTCAATAATTATCTGAACCGCTACCACGCTCGACACATCGACCTGATGGATGTGCTCTCCGGCTACCAAGCCCGGGCCTTCGCGCCGCTCGAGGAGATCTCAGTCATGCTGGGCCTTCCGGGCAAGATGGGAATCAGCGGGAGCCAGGTCTGGGATTACGTTCGATCAGGGCAAATCTCTGCGGTCCGCGATTATTGTGAGACCGACGTACTCAATACTTATCTGATCTACTTACGTTATGAGTATTTGCGCGGCGCTTTGGATGATTCGGTCTTGAAGCGGGAGGAAGACAGAGTAGCGGTCGCCCTGGAAGAGAGCGACGCGCAGCACTTGAAGGATTTCCTCGCGCATTGGAATCGCCCGGCCCGTGAGCGGTAACCCACGACCCATCTTTGAGGCCGACGTTGAGGCGCTGAGTCACGATGGCCGTGGTATCGCCCGTGTTGACGGGAAGGTCTGGTTCATCGAGGGCGCGCTACCGGGTGAACGGGTCACCGCAAGAGGGCTGAAGGGAAGGCGGAATTACGGGATTGCGGCGCTGGAGTCCATAGATAAGGCCTCCGAGCGTCGGACCACGCCTCGGTGTGAATTCTTCGGGACCTGCGGGGGATGCGCGCTTCAGCATCTTGAGTATCCCGCACAGCTTGAATTCAAGGAGCAGGTCGTTAAGGACGCGTTTATCAAGTCGCGGGTGACCGATCTGCCCAACATAGAGCGCATCAGTGCAGAGCCGTGGCATTACCGCCGGCGGGCTCGACTGGGCGTTCGCTTCGTTCCGCAGAAAGGCGGCGTGCTGGTAGGTTTTCGCGAGCGAAACAAAAGCTACGTGACCCCATTACAGGGATGCCCTGTCATTGCTCCAGAGGTAGATGCCGTTATTCCGTTTCTGGCCCCACTGATTGAGGGTCTCAGCATCCGGGATCGCCTTCCGCAGATTGAGGTGGCGGTCGGGGAGGGGATTGCGGCCCTGGTGTTTAGGCATCTCGAGCCACTCTCATCCGCGGATCTTGAACGACTACATCAGTTTTCGGATCATCACGGTGTGCAGATCATGACCCAGGCCAAAGGCCCGGACACGATCCTGCCCCTAAGCGCTGAGGCCGCGCAACCTTTGGAGTATCGCCTTGCCGATTTTGATTTGCGAATGCGTTTTACGGCAACAAGTTTCATTCAAGTCAACGCAGCCATCAATGCCGCATTGGTATCAAAGTCGATTGACTGGTTGACACTTACACCCACCGATCGCGTTCTTGATCTTTTCTGCGGGCTGGGTAACTTTTCGCTAGCCGCCGCCCGACATGCAGGGACCGTTATGGGTGTTGAAGGGGAGGCAGCGCTTGTCACGCAGGCTCAGAAGAACGCCGAGACGAATCAAATCCAAAACGTGAGTTTTGAATGCCGCGATTTATTCGACGAGAGTGCGGCAAGTTGGGCGCCAGGGCTATTCTCAAAGGTTATTGTTGATCCGCCCCGCACGGGCGCGATGGAAAGCCTAAAAGCAGTCGCCGGTAGTATTCAGCCAGAGGTGATTGCCTACGTATCCTGCAACCCAGCGACCCTCGCAAGAGATGCGGAGTACCTAATTAACCAAGGATCCTATCGACTCACCCGAGTTGCGATGGCCGACATGTTTCCTCATACCGCACACGTGGAGACGCTCGCATTGTTCGAGCGGAGCGAGCCTTCAGGGTAGGCCCGCTCCATAAATCGCCGCTTGTTTCTGGACGTTAGCCGGCGGTTCCGGTCTTACCTTCCGCTCCCTCTGAGGGCGCCCGTTGGTTCTGATCGGAGCGATCCGCTGAGGCGGCGGAATTACCCCGGCTTGCGTTGTTGCGGTTCCCCTGATTATTGGATCGTCCCCGACCCCCTCGAGATCGTCGTTGATTGCCTCTTGGCGCAGCGTCACTCGGCGAGGTGTTACCGTCTTTGCTCTTAGCCGCATCACGGCTTTCCCCCTGACGCGTGCGGTTACCGGACTGAGATCCCCGGTTTCCCGATCGGCTGGAATCACGACGGTTTCGACCGCGACCCCCGCGGCTTCGACCCTGACCCGTCTTTGCCCGTGATTCGCTCTTATCTGAGTCGTTCTTTTCCTTGGGTTCATCTCCCGAGAGTTTCTTGATTAACCGGCTGAAAAACCCGACCTCTGAAACGGGAGCGGGGGCCGTCGGAGCGGGAGGCGCCGCCGTTACAATCTGATCAAGACTGACCGCAGGTTTTCGACTCCCGCGTTTCATTGTGTATTCGCCACGACGGTCTTCGTCGGAGACGATTTTGATTTTATGACTCGCCAGCGTATTTTCGGCCGAATCCAGATCTTCGCTTCGAAGTCGTTGAATATTGAACTGGGAACCATGAAGCTCCGGTGACGGAATCAACACGATTCGTGTACCCAGCTTGTTCTCAATCTGGTTAACCTCGAAGCGTTTCTCGTTGAGCAGGAAGGTGGCGCTCTCTACCGGAAGCTCGGCAAACACAGCCTCGGTGTTTTCCTTTAGGGCTTCCTCTTCAAGAATACGCAGGAAGCTCAGCGCAGACGACATGACATGTCGAACCTGTCCGGTCCCGTCACACAGGGAGCAGATACCATAGTTCGAGTCGCTGATAGAACTACGCATACGCTGGCGAGACATTTCCAGCAGCCCAAACCTTGAGATGTGACCGATCTGAATTCTCGCCCGATCTGTTCGCACGGCTTCTGCCAGTCGGTTTTCAACGGTTTTCTTGTTCTTAATAGAGGTCATGTCGATCAGATCGATGACCAATAAGCCACCAAGATCGCGTATGCGCATCTGGCGAGCCAATTCATCGACGGCCTCGAGATTGGTCTGTAG
>JAYNKS010000051.1:0-5130 GCA_038111345.1 Gammaproteobacteria bacterium
ATAATACCGCGTCTCGTCGACTTTTACCGCTTCGACGAAGACAAGCGGAACACTCGATCGGCTAAGATCCGATCGAAGGCGCTCGGCATTCTCCTGCAAGCGAAAACTTCCTGCCTGAAGAATCACAGGCGACGAACGCGACCCGCCGGACGGCTGTGCAGCCGCGACCCTCCCGGCCGTTCTCATAACGGTTATTTGCACCGGAGCGGTTCCGCTATCCACAACGTCTAATTTTTGTGCCGCCATGTAGGAAAGATCGAGAATACGTCCCCCAAGAAACGGTCCGCGATCATTTACCCGAACAATCACCTCTGCGCCATTACGCAAATTTCGCACCTGAACGTAGCTTGGCAGGGGCAGTGTCTTGTGAGCCGCGGTCATCTCAAACATGTCATACGGCTCCCCGCTTGAAGTCGTGCGTCCGTGAAACTTACGGCCATACCAAGACGCTTCCCCTTTCTCGGTATATCCACTTTGCACCGCCTTCATCGGCGAATAACGAACCCCAAAAACCACGTACGGTGCGTTTCCGGTGCGACTCAAAGGCTCATCTCTTGGGATCGGATTGGAAACAGACGAGGGATCGGGACCGCGAGCCGGCGGACCGTCATCCTGGTAGTAAGCGCCTGAGGACTCAGTCTTAAAAACACCGCAGCCGGATACAGTTCCCAGCAGCAGGGAGGCGAAGACCAATCTGACCCACGGCTGCATCAGTTCTGAGCGGCGACGGCGATCTGCTCTGCGAGTTCAAAAACGGACATGGCGTAGTTCTGACTTCGGTTATAGCGAGTAATGACGAAAAAATTATGGTGGCCTATCCGATAATCCGGACCACCGTCGGCGTCAAAACGCAGCACACCGACGTTCTCATCCTCAGGCCCGCTAACCGATATCCCAAGCGCTCGTACGTCCTTCACGGAAGCGTTGGCTTTCAGCTTCTTCGTTACCCGATCTTCAATTCCCGCAGGCCGGCCCTCTACCCGGGTGACAATCAGCCCTGCTTTTTTCCAACCATAGCGAGAGAGATAATTGGCGACGCTACCAATGGCATCGTCAACGCTGTTGATCAGATCGGCCCGCTTGTCGCCGTCAAAATCCACCGCATAGTCTCGGTAGCTGCTCGGCATGAATTGTGGAATGCCCATTGCCCCGGCATAGGATCCCTTTATGCTCGTTGGATCCATTCCCTGCTCAGCCGTGAGCTTCATGAAGTGCTCAAGCTCTGAGGAGAAAAACTTGCTGCGCCGGGGGTACTCGACCGACAGGGTTACGAGACTATCCAGCACTCTCAAACTCCCCAAGATTTTCCCGTACCGGGTCTCTACACCAATGATGGCCACAATGATTTCCGCGGGCACACCGAACTTATTTGCGGCCCTCTCAAGGGTCGCCCAATTCGCTTTCATGAACTGAACGCCCCCGTTTACCGACGCGGGGTTTACGAAAAGCGACTGATATCGGTGCCACTCCAGACGTTCCGCGGGCCGATTCATAGCATCGATAATCTTGGTTTCGATCTTGGCCTGCTCAAACCAGGACTTAACCTGCGCCTCACTCAAACCATTGATCCCATTCAGGCGGGCGGCCATTTCTCCCAACTGCGGGTATTTTTCAAGCGAGACGGCGGATGCCAGCGACGCCGCAAAAAGCGCACTCACCCCAATCGAGAGGGCTACCCGTTTCGCGGACGTAATTAGGAATGCTTTCATCATGTCATTAGTCGGCGCCTGGCGTGCAGCCCCATCACCAAGCCAAACGCGGCCATCAAGGTTAACATGGAGGTTCCCCCGTAACTGATCAGCGGCAAGGGCACGCCTACAATCGGCAGGATTCCAGAGACCATGCCAAGATTAACAAATAAATAAAAGAAAAACGTCAGCGCCAAACCGCCAATCATCAATCGGGAGTATGTTTCCCGCGTGTGATACGCCATGACAAGACACCGACCGACGATAAAAAGATACAGCACGAGCAGCATGACGACGCCGATCAGTCCAAACTCCTCCGCAAAAACCGCAAAGATAAAGTCGGTGCTGCGTTCTGGAATAAACTCAAGGTGGGACTGGCTTCCCTGAAGCCAACCTTTTCCCCAAACGCCAGCGGATCCAATGGCGATCTGAGCCTGAATGGTCTGATAGCCTGTTCCCATAGGATCCGCCCAGGGATCAAACAGAGTCAGGATCCGCTGACGCTGATACTCATTAAGCTGTGACCAAAGATAGGGGGCCACTGCCGCTACAACGGCGAGCATCATGAAGATATGCCGCCAGCGAATGCCTGCAAGAAAAACCACAAACAGCCCCGATACAGCCAACATAATTCCGGTTCCTAGGTCAGGCTGGACGACGACTAACCCGGAAGGTATCAGGGTCAGACTGAGCGCCAGCAGGATAGCCGTGAAGCTTGGGGGCAATCGGTTTCGGGTGAGCAGCCAAGCGATCATCATCGGAACCGCGAGTTTCATCAGTTCGGACGGTTGAAACCGAATCACGCCGAGGTCCAGCCACCGCTGAGCGCCCTTGGCAACCGCACCAAACATCAGAACCGCAACAAGCATCGCGACTCCAATCGCAAAAAGGTGCGGAGAAAATCGGCGCAATGTGCCCGGCGCTATCTGGGCTGCCGCAAGCAATACCGCCCACGCGATGGCGAGGCGAATACCTTGGCGAGTCATGACATCCCAGCTCTCGCCTGAGGCGCTGAAGATCACCACCAGGCCTAGGCCCGATAGCGCCAACAGGGCGATAAGAAGCGGGCCATCAAGGTTCAGAGAGCGGCCTAGAAACATATCCAGAGCATCTGATCAGGCTCGCTTTAGCGCTTTAATGAAGTAACGATCCATCACTTGCCGGGCAATCGGGGCTGCCACGCCGGCACCACTGCCTCCATTCTCCACCACCACAGCGATAGCAATTTTTGGATCGTCGACCGGTGCGAAAGCAATAAACAACGCGTGATCGCGAAACTCCTCACGAAGCGCACTTTCGTCGTATTCTTCTCCTTGCGCAATGGCAACGACTTGGGCCGTACCGGTCTTTCCCGCTATCGAATAAGCGCTGCGCTGACCGCTCAACCGAGCGGTCCCCCGCGGACTGCTCATCACCGCAGTCATGGCCTTAATCACGCGCTCCATACCCTCAGGATCAACACCCAGGGCAGTATCGGTGATCTCAGTCATCGATGCCTGGTCGCGCGCTTGGCCAGATAGAGCGTCCTCCTTCTGGAGCAGTAATCGAGGCTGGATCGACTGCCCTCGGTTCGCCAGCAGAGCAGCCACTCGGGCTAATTGAAGAGGAGTCGTCATAAGATAGCCCTGGCCGATGGCGGTAATCAGGTCCTCACCGGGGTACCATGGTTCCTTTCGGGATGACCGTTTCCACTCGGCAGTAGGAACCAGACCGCTTGGCTCGTCTGGCAAATCCACGCCGCTTTGGCGGCCCAGACCAAACTGAGTCAGCACTTCAGCCATCTGGGTGATGCCAAGACGCTTTCCCATCTCATAGAAATAAACATCACAGGATTGTTCGATGGCAGCATGCAGATCCACGGCACCATGGCCGGTCTTCTTCCAGCACCGGTATTGGCGGGTGCTATCCGGCAGCATGTACCAGCCTGGGCAGAAAATCCGCTCGTTGGGGTTAATTCCGACCTTGACGGCGGCTTCGCCAAAGAGCGGCTTAATCGTCGAGCCCGGCGCATAACGACCGTACAACGCTCGGTTCAGGAGGGGCTTGTCCTTGAGATCTCTCAACGCGGAATAGGTTTTCTGATCGATACCGTCAACAAACAAGTTCGGATCAAAGGAGGGGCTACTGGCCATGACCAGCACCTCGCCCGTTGAGGGGTCCATAGCAACCACCGCGCCCCGCCGACTGCCCAGTGCCTCGCGAGCAACCTGCTGTAATTCGATATCTATGGTAAGGCTGAGATTGTCTCCGGGGATCGCGCGCTCCCGATTTATCGTACGCAACGTACGACCATGGGCATCAATCTCAACCTCCTCAAACCCAGGCTTACCGAGCAATTCCTGTTCGTACTGCCGTTCGATGCCGAGCTTTCCCGTGTGCGTCACACCTTGGTAGGCCGCCGGATCAAGCCGGGTTTGATCCCGCTCGCTGATCCGCCCTACATATCCCAGAAAATGCGCCGTCAGTTCGCCGCGGGGATAATCCCGATGCAGCATCGCTTCGAGAGTCACCCCAGGAAAACGGTACTCATTGACCGCAAATTTTGCCGCTTGCTCATCGGTCAGCCGGGACTTCAAAAGCTGCTTCTCAAATCCCGGACGACGGCTGACACGACGTTTAAACGCCTTGATCTCGTCGGCTGAGAGCGCCACGACCTGGCTCACCTCTTCAAGCATAGCCCCCATGTTTGAAATTTTTTCAGGTATCACCTGAAGGGTATAAACGGCTGTGTTCTGAGCCAAAACCGTTCCGTGACGATCCAGAATCAGGCCCCGAACAGGCGCTAGCGCTTGAAGACGAATATGGTTTCCCAGCGATAACGTCTGGTAGCGCGAATATTCTTTGACTTGAAGCGTGTAAAGCCTGAAAAAAATGATCAGCGCCAAGCCCAGCGCAATGAAGCTGGCAATTTTTATTCGCTGACGAACCGCGTGGCCGTCTCCATCGGAAGATCCATAAGCGCCTAAAGTGGCCATTGGGACTTAATTACCCCCCATCGTGGTAGAGAGTCGAAGCCGACGCAGGACATGATACACAGCAGGCCAAACCAAGCCGCCTACAACAACGGCCGTCCACAGGTGAAGCCCAGCGATCTTCTCCCCCACCAGGAGTCCCGTTAAACTCAGCAACAAGACCTCTAGCCCTACCAGCAGCATCACCACCACGCTTTGTTGCCAAAGCGGAAAGGCGCGAACCCGGGTTGCCAGCGATGCGGTTGCATACACAATGACTGCCTTGCTTAACGCATGCGCCCCGGGAATCCCCATCGTGAGGATATCGACCAACAATCCCGCGAACCATCCGATCGGAATACCCATTCTGCTGGGCATTGCCATGGCCCAATAAATCAGGACCAAAGACACCCAATCTGGCATAAATCCTCTGACGAGGTCCTGCATGGGCAGGACGATCAGCACGAGGGCAACGAAGATCGTCACAAAAG
>JAYNKS010000051.1:5140-10748 GCA_038111345.1 Gammaproteobacteria bacterium
GGGATCCATAAACGTCGGGGAGAGACACCCAAGCCAATCAATTTTCAAGCTCCGTTGGTGCATCGGCTGCAGACTGACCGGATCGAGGCTGATTGACCGGCCACAGAATTAACACTTCGCGATCATTTCCCAGGCGCGATAAGGGTTCGGCCGCGATCGTCATAAAAGACTCCGAAATATTGCGCTGGACGGCGCTCACCTTGGCTACTGGATATCCCGGCGGGTAACGTCCGCCCAACCCCGACGTCACCAGAACATCATCTGGGCGAATATCCGCATTGCGGTCCAAATACATCACCCTGAGGGGTCGATTGGCGCCGCCTCCATACACAACCGCACGAATACCGCTTCGAGCGACTTGCGTCGGCACCGCTTGGTCTTCCTGCGAGATCAGACTTACCTTGCTCGTGAACAGGCTCACCTTGGTGATTTGCCCCACGATACCACCTGCATCGATCACCGACTGCCCGACCGAAATGCCGTCTGCACTGCCCTTGTCGACCAGAACGGACTCCGATCCGCGCTCGAGATTTACCGCGACCAAAGCGGCAAGCGTGACTTGCTCTACCGCCTGAGGCGCGGCCGCAAGCAGTTCACGAAGACGTACGTTCTCGGTTTCAAGAAATTCAAACCGGTGCAATCGAGCCTGCAGAAGCAGATTACGCTCGCGCAAGATCTCAGACTGTCGTCGAAACTGATCGGTGGATGTGAGCCGCCCCTGCATGGCCGCCAGCGTGGTGCTTGGAAGAGACGCAATAAAATGAATAGGGATGCCAATAACCGCCAGACTGCTAAATACAGTCTTGGCGGCTGGGCTGAAGAGGTAACCACCGATCAGGGCCGCCGACAGCAAGAGGTATGGAGCCAGTCCGCGCCAGAAGCTGTTCTGAGCTCGGATTACCATATGTCAGGGAAGGGCCTTAAGAGCCTCTCGATGGGCCGTCAGGGGAGCAGATAAGCAGGCGGCTGACAATCTCAAAAATGGCTTCACTCGTGAGTGAAGACGTCACCCAACGCGCTCATCTCTTCAAGGGCGCGGCCGCAGCCTCGAGCAACACAGGTCAGCGGATCGTCCGCCACCACAACCGGAAGCCCGGTTTCCTGCATCAGTCGCCTATCCATATCACGGAGCACAGCCCCGCCGCCACCGATCACCATACCGCGATCGCCGATATCCGCGGCGAGTTCTGGCGGCGTATTCTCAAGGGTTTCGCGAATGACGCGAACAATCTGGCGCAATGAATCGCTAATCGCCTCATACACCTCATCGCTACCTATCGTGAGACTGTGCGACATGCCCTCTGCAAGATCACGCCCCTTGATTTCCATCTCTCTGTGATCGGATTCAGCCCAGGCTGTGCCAATCGCTTTTTTTACTCGCTCGGCCGTGGCTTCGCCAATCAGCAAACCGTGACGCTTCCTCACATGATTGATGATGGCTTCATCGAATGTATCGCCCGCTACTCTTATCGATGTCGCGTAGACGATTCCACCCAAGGACAGCACCGCCACTTCGGTGGTGCCGCCACCGATATCCACCACGAGCGAACCGGTGGGCTCAGCGACCGGCAACGACGCACCGATCGCCATCGCCATCGGCTCCTCAATAAGAAACACCTCACGGGCGCCAGCGGTGATGGCCGACTCCCTGATCGCACGACGCTCGACCTGATTGGAGCCGCCGGGAACACAAATCACAATTCGTGGGGACGAAAAGAACTTGTTCTGCTGAACTTTCCTGATGAAGTACTTCAGCATGACCTCTGCCACTGTAAAGTCGGCGATAACACCCTCTTTCAGCGGCCGAATAGCCTGAATGTTGCCGGGGGTGCGGCCCAGCATCATTTTTGCTTCCTGACCCACCGCCAAGACCGTCTTTTCGGGGGCGAGTGAGCCCGTACGAATGGCAACCACAGAGGGCTCGTTTAGGATCACACCTCGATCCGGGACATAAACGAGCGTGTTCGCGGTGCCGAGATCGACCGCGAGATCGTTAGAGAACAGACCGAATAAACGCTTGAGAATCATGGGTTGTCCAACGCAGGAAGAAGGCTCTTTTCAGCGCCGTAATTTATCACAGCGAGAGATTTGAGGCCCCTTTCGCTACGATATAATTTGACCCTGCGCCATCTACCTTCACCCCTTATCGTGCCCATTTCTGAGAAAGATGTCATGCGAGTCGCGCGACTTGCGCGCCTCAAGATCGCCGATGGGGAGATCGCCAACTATCAGGCAGGGCTTGCCGAAATTCTGACCCTCGTCGCGCAAATGGACGACTGCGACACAGACGGTGTCGCACCCCTCGCTCAACCTCAGGATATCGCGCTTCGCCTTAGGGACGATCAGGTGACAGAGACCAATGAGCGCGAGAGACTCCAATCCAGTGCGCCACAGGTCGAAGACGGCCTTTATCTGGTTCCCCGTGTCGTCGAGTAATCGGTCGGCCTGATTCATCTTCCCCTACCGGCCGAATGCTCCATCAACACAGCCTGACTGCGCTTCGCGACATGCTGCGTCGCAAAGAAGTCAGCAGCGAAGAGCTGACCCGGCACTTTTTGGATCGGATCGGCCAATTTTCGAGCCTTAACGCGTTTATCGCCGTTGATGAGGAAGGGGCGATTGAAAGCGCAAGAAAAGCGGACCAAGCGATTGCCTCTGGCCAACTGGCCGATCTGACCGGTCTTCCGATCGCCCACAAGGATATTTTCTGCACGCGCAGGCTCACCACGACGTGCGGATCGAAGATGCTTGCCGGCTTTACTGCGCCTTATGACGCCACCGTGGTCGAGCGTCTCGACAGCGCGGGTGTTGTCGTTACAGGAAAGACCAACATGGATGAATTCGCCATGGGCTCTTCGAACGAAACCTCGTTTTTCGGTAGCGTTCAAAACCCCTGGGACATAACGCGCGTGCCGGGCGGCAGTTCCGGCGGATCGGCGGCTGCTGTGGCGGCCCGACTGGTACCAGGCGCAACAGGCACCGATACCGGCGGCTCGATCCGTCAGCCGGCGGCCTTTTGCGGATTGACCGGCCTAAAACCGAGCTACGGGCGCGTCTCTCGCTACGGAATGATCGCGTTTGCCTCTTCGCTGGACCAAGGCGGTCCGTTAACCCGCTCCGCTGAAGACGCCGCACTATTTTTCAGCGCCATGGCCGGATTTGATTCGAGAGACTCCACCTCGATCGCACAAGAGGCCCCGAGTGTCGACGACCTATTGAGCAAGCCACTTAAAGGTCTTCGCTTGGGCTTACCGACAGAGTTCCTTGACGATTCCGTCGACGCCGAGGTGCTTGCCCGGGTGCGAGAGGCTCTTGATGCTTTGGAATCACTCGGCGCGCAACTCGTAGATGTTTCCCTGCCAAATAGTTCGGCGGGAATTCCCTGCTATTACGTGATTGCTCCCGCAGAGGCCTCGTCGAACCTTTCCCGATTCGACGGCGTGCGCTTTGGACATCGTTCTAGAGACGCTGCCGATCTGCAATCCCTTTACGAGAACTCGCGGGCAGAGGGGTTTGGCGATGAGGTTAAACGCCGCATCCTCATCGGTACGTATGTTCTTTCCGCCGGATATTACGATGCCTACTACTTAAAAGCGCAGAAGATTCGCCGCATCATCTCTGAGGATTTCTCCAAAGCCTTTGAGCGATGCGATGTCATCGTCGGACCTACATCCCCGACGACGGCGTTTGCTCTGGGGGAGAAAACCAAAGATCCGGTCTCCATGTACCTCAACGACATATTCACCAATACCGTAAATCTTGCGGGATTGCCTGGATTGTCGATACCCGTGGGCTTTGATACCGCTGGGTTACCGGTCGGGATGCAACTGATCGGTCGATTCATGGATGAGGCGTCCTTGCTCAGCGTGGGTCATCGATATCAGCAGGAAACCGACTGGCACGTACGATGCCCGGAGGGGTTTGGCTGATGGAATGGGAATGCGTGATTGGGCTTGAGGTGCACGTCCAACTTAAGACCCAAAGCAAAATTTTTTCCGGCGCATCGACCGCTTATGGCGCTGCGCCCAATACGCAGGCCTGCGCGGTAGACATTGGCCTCCCGGGGGTTCTACCCGTCATGAATCGGGAAGCGGCCTTGATGGCGGCCCGTTTTGGTGTTGCCGTCGAGGCCACGGTCCATCCGGTGTCCATATTCGCCCGCAAGAATTATTTTTATCCGGATCTGCCTAAGGGCTATCAGATCAGCCAGTTCGAGATACCCATCGTTGAGGGAGGGCATCTCGATATCGAGACGCCCCATGGCTCAAAATTGATTCGAATCACCCGGGCCCACCTTGAGGAGGACGCTGGAAAATCGCTGCATGAAGATTTCCATGGGTTTACCGGCATAGATCTCAATCGTGCCGGCACCCCACTACTTGAAATTGTGTCCGAACCCGACCTTCGCTCGCCAGAAGAGGCGGTGGCCTATCTAAAAAAGCTCCACACTTTGGTGAAAACCCTCAAGATCTGTGATGGCAACATGCAAGAGGGTTCCTTTCGATGCGACGCGAACGTGTCGGTTCGTCCCAAAGGCGAGAGCAAACTCGGAACGCGCACCGAGCTTAAGAACATCAACTCGTTTCGATTTGTAGAGCAAGCCATTAATTTCGAAATCGATAGGCAAATAACGCTAATTGAAGATGGCGGTCGAGTTACGCAGGAAACGCGCCTTTATGACCCTGATAAGGACACCACACGTCCCATGCGAAGCAAGGAAGAAGCGCATGATTACCGTTATTTTCCGGATCCGGATTTACCACCACTTACCATCAGTGAAGCCGATCTTGAATTGATCCGGGCGTCCATGCCGGAACTGCCAGATGCGCGATTTGCCCGCTTGGTAAAAGACTATGCGCTCACGGCCGATGAAGCCAGTCAGTTGACACAAGACTCTGAGCTGGCTGACTTTTTTGAGAGGGTGGTAAAGGAAGCCGGCGGCGAGGCCCGACTGAGTATCAACTGGGTACTGGGTGAGCTCGCTTCCGCTTTGAATCGAGACGGACTGTCGATCGCTGAGTCCCCGCTTTCTCCGCAAAGACTTGGACAAGTGATTCATCGACTGAAAGACAATACGATATCCGGAAAAATTGCCAAGCAGATATTTGCAACCCTGTGGCAAGAGGATATCGATGTGGATGCGCTTATCGAGCGCGACGGAGGCAGCCGTGGACGACGTGATTACTGCTTTTCCAAACCAGGCAGATCAGGTGCGCGCAGGAGAAGAGAAAGTCATTGGCTTTTTGGTCGGCCAGGTCATGAAATCAACAGGCGGCAAAGCCAACCCACAGGGTGTGAACGATCTGATTCGAAAAAAGCTGACCGACCCGGGCTAAGAAAAAACCGTAAAATACCCGTCATGAACCGTGTACAAAAAGCGATGGTGCTCGGCGGTGTGCTCGCATCGCTTTTTGGTGTTCACGGCTGCAGCAGCAGCTCAAGCGGCGTATTCGGACAGTCTTTTAACGTCAGCGGCCAATGGTCCGGCACCGTCACGGACAACTTGGGCGTGGCGCGGTCGACGACGATGACGCTGGTTGACTCGGGAGGCACCATTTCGGGCACCATCAATGTCGTTGGCCACAGTTGTTTTTCTGGGGGTAACGTT
>JAYNKS010000052.1:0-3616 GCA_038111345.1 Gammaproteobacteria bacterium
AGATGATGTTGCCCCAACGCCGGTCGGACGATAACCCAAGATCCTCTAGCAGGACCGTTCCACAATGATCCAACGCCGGACCGGTAACCAAACCCGGCTTAATACCGATGAACGTCACCGTTACTGTTGACCGGACAGCGACAGCGGCAACGCCTCCCGAATCCGCGGATACGCCGGAGGGTACATCGATCGCCAGAACCGGTCTCGCGCTATCGTTCATCACAGTGATCGCGTCGACATAATCGGCCCGCAGTTCGCCCCGAAAACCAATGCCCAGTAAGGCGTCAACCAGCACATCACCATCCATGACGGCGTCGCCCATCTCTTGCGTAAATTGACCACCCTCGGACAACCACGCTTGACGATGCAACTGAGCCTCAGCGGATGTGGAAGGCGCAATCCCTACGACCTGAACTGCATATCCGTCGCGACGGGCCAGCCTGGCAAGAGCGTATCCGTCGCCACCGTTGTTCCCTGCCCCGCAGAAAATCGTGAGCGACCGGGCGGTCGGCCAGCACTGACGCAGTCTAAAAAGGGCGCCGCGAGCAGCCTTCGTCATCAGCGAGCCGGGCTCATCGATTCGGGCGAGCGCCTGTGCCTCGATTTCACGGATCTGCTCGATACGGTAAACGGGACCTTCGACCTCTCTCATAAGGCTATGATACCGCGATGAATCACGATGCCTCTGACCTGCCCCAGGATCTTCTTGAGCAGATCCGATCCTGGGCCGGCGCACTCGGGTTTACTGGACTCGGAGTCAGCGACGCAAGCTTTCCCGCAGCCGCGTCGGCTCTAGAGCAATGGTTGGTAAAAGGCTGGCACGGGGAGATGGATTTCATGGCACGCCACGCCTCTCTTCGCGCTGACCCCGGCGCCCTTCTCCCCGGGGTACGGCGGATCATCAGTGTTCGTATGCATTACTGGCCGACTGACGCTACGCCGGCAGATCAGGTGCTCAAGGATCCAGACATGGCCTATATAGCCCGGTATGCCCTCGGTCGCGACTATCATCGCGCCCTTCGTCGACGCCTTCAGCAACTCGCCGATAAGATTACCGAACAGGTCGGGGCGTTTCGATACCGCGCCTTTGTGGACAGTGCTCCCGTAATGGAGAAGCCTATCGCTCAAGCCGCCGGGCTAGGCTGGGTGGGCAAGCACACCAATTTGATTGATCCAAAAGAGGGATCCTGGTTCTTCCTCGGAGAGCTCTTCACTGATCTACCCTTGCCCCTTTCCGAAGCGGGGGCCGACCATTGCGGAACCTGCTCCAGATGCGCCGAGGCCTGTCCAACGGGCGCTCTCGATACCCCCTATCAACTGGACGCCCGGCGATGCATCGCCTATCTCACCATCGAGCACAAGACGGCAATCCCAGAAGACCTCAGGCCCATGATCGGTAATCGAATATTCGGCTGCGATGACTGCCAAATCGTTTGTCCCCATAATCGAGAACCCTACCCGGGCGAAGGTTTATTCGAATCCCGATATAGCCTGGACGCCTCTTCATTGTGCGATCTGTTCTCGTGGAGTCCCGAGGAATTTGAGACGCGCACCAGCGGCAGCGCGATCCGACGACTCGGGTACGAGCGCTGGATGCGTAATATCGCTGTTGCGATCGGTAACAGCACGCCCGCGCAATCAAAGGTTGTTTTATTGACCGCCCGGTTAGGGCTAGTGACCGACATGGTGGATGAGCATATCGAGTGGGCGCTGGATCGTCAGCGCGCGGGTCTTCGTATTCAGTAAGCGAGATATGCTTACGCCAGCGGGGATCTGGCGCACTCTACCTACTGTGGAAGCTGGTCGCGAAAAAAATGTGTCCGGTAAAACCTGAGCTCCTCTATGGAGTCCAGTACGTCGTTAAGCGCGCGATGACCGCCACTCTTCGTGAATCCACCCACAAGATCCGGACGCCATCGGGCAGCCAATTCCTTGACACTGCTAACATCCAGATTACGGTAGTGAAAAAATTTCTCCAATCGCGGCATGTGGCGCGCCAGAAACCGGCGATCCTGGCAGATACTGTTCCCGCATAGTGGCGAGGCCCCCGGCGATACAAATGCCGAAAGAAACGCGAGGGTCTCCTCTTCTGCCTGACTTTCTGAATAACCCGAGGCCGCTACGCGGGAAATAAGGCCTGTGGCCGAGTGGGTTTTCTGATTCCACTCATCCATACCGGCCATGGTCTCCTCGGATTGATGAATGGCCAGCACCGGTCCCTCGCCGAGGATCTCGAGTTCGGCGTTGGTGACTACCGTCGCGATTTCGATGATCCTGTCGGTATCAGGCTCGAGCCCCGTCATTTCGAGGTCGAGCCAGACCAGATGAGACGGATTCCGGGTCACGACCGGCCCATCGTGGGATGCGAGGGAAGTCAGTCGTCTTTGCCGACCGCCTTCATACTGAGACGAATTCGGCCTTGCTTATCGACTTCCAGGACTTTCACTTTGACCACGTCCCCTTCTGTCAGCTTGTCACTGACGTTCGCAACACGCTCATCGGATATCTGAGAGATATGGACCAGACCGTCCTTACCGGGCAGGATGTTAACGAACGCGCCAAAGTCCATCAGTCGCACGACCTTACCTTCATATACCGTGCCCGCTTCGACTTCAGCCGTAATTTGCTCAATTCGTCTGCGCGCTTCTTCCGCGGCCGAAAGATCTGAGGTTGCGATTTTGATCGAACCGTCATCTTCGATATCGATCGCTGCCCCCGTCGCCTCCGAAATCGCGCGAATCGTCACACCGCCCTTGCCGATCACATCGCGAATCTTGTCGGTGGGAATCGACATCGTAGTGATCCGCGGTGCGTAACGGGACATTTCTTCGCGTGGCGCCGTGATCGCCTTGGCCATTTCTGCCAGGATGTGCATTCGACCCCGCTTCGCCTGCGCAAGGGCCTGTTCCATGATCTCCCGGGTAATGCCATCAATCTTGATGTCCATCTGCAGGGCGGTCACTCCCTCCTCGGTGCCAGCGACCTTGAAATCCATGTCGCCGAGATGGTCTTCATCCCCGAGGATATCGGTAAGGACCGCGAAATCATCGCCCTCTTTGATTAACCCCATCGCCACCCCGGCGACCGGTGCCTTAATCGTGACGCCCGCATCCATCAGGGCCAAACTGGTTCCGCACACGGTTGCCATCGAGCTCGATCCGTTGGACTCCGTAATTTCAGACACCGCCCGGATCACGTAGGGAAAATCCTCGGCCGAGGGTAGCACGGCAAGAATCGCACGCTTGGCTAGACGCCCATGGCCGATTTCGCGACGCTTAGGAGATCCAACGCGTCCTGTCTCGCCGACACAATACGGCGGGAAGTTGTAGTGCAACATGAAGGGGTCGCGGCGTTCGCCCTCGAGCGCATCAATGATCTGAGCGTCACGCTCCGTACCTAGCGTGCAGGTAACGATCGCCTGCGTTTCGCCTCGCGTAAACAATGCTGACCCGTGAGTCCGCGGCAGCAGACCGGTCTCTATCGCGATGGGTCGCACGGTCTCCTTGTCTCGGCCGTCAATTCGCGGCTCATTCGCAAGAATACGACCGCGAACGGTCTTTTTTTCAAGCGTCTTAATGGCGCCCTTGACGCGCTCGGCTTCCGCATCATCCGATGC
>JAYNKS010000052.1:3626-10679 GCA_038111345.1 Gammaproteobacteria bacterium
TTTTTCCAACAGACCGTCGTCGTTGTCTTCCGCCGTCCACCCCCACCGCGAGACGCCCACCTTTGCGGTCAATTCGTTGATGGCCGTTATAGCGGCCCTGCCACCTTCATGACCAAAAACGACGGCACCGAGCATCTGCTCTTCCGTGAGCTGGTCCGCCTCTGACTCCACCATCAGTACCGCAGACTCCGTACCGGCAACAACGAGATCGAGTTTCGACTCTTTCAGCTGGGAAGCGGTCGGATTCAGCACATACTGACCGTCCACAAACCCAACACGAGCGGCTCCGTTCGGGCCATTAAACGGTACTCCGGATATACTCAGCGCAGCAGACGCTCCCACCATCGCAACGATATCCGGGTCTTTCTCGGGTTCGACGGACATCACCGTTACAACGATCTGAACCTCATTATTGAAGCCATCGGGAAACAGAGGGCGAATCGGACGATCGATCAGGCGCGCCGTCAGGATAGCCTTCTCGGCCGGCCGCCCTTCTCTTTTGAAGAAGCCGCCCGGGATGCGGCCAGCCGCATCAGTTCTTTCCTCATAATCGACCGTCAAGGGGAAAAAATCCCGCCCGCTTGAGTCACGCGCTGCAACGACCGTCACGAGAACCACTGTTTCTCCCAAACTGGCCATCACAGCGCCGCTCGCCTGTCGGGCAATCTGCCCGGTCTCTAGGCGCATCTCCTGATCGCCGTACTGGAAGGTTTGGACAATCTTTTTCAATCCATTGACTCCGTTTAAATGAGTAAAAGAGGGTTATCGTCTCAGACCGAGACGGCCAATCAAGGCACGGTAACGCTCAACGTCCCGGCTTTTCAGGTAATCGAGCAGCTTGCGCCGGCGATTAACCATACGCAGCAATCCCTGTCGGGAATGATGATCATGGATGTGGGTTTTGAAATGGTCGGTAAGGTCGGTAATCCGGGCGGTCAGCAGGGCCACCTGCACCTCAGGAGATCCCGTGTCGCCAGGCGCAGTGGCGTAATCACTTACCACTTGGGCTTTATCGGCTGCTACTAATGACATACTTAAATCCTCGGTAGTCTTGGACGGCTTTCAGAAGGTTCGTTTTGATTCTGGGTCTATGCGTGCGTCGCGCGGTCCGTTCAGCGAGTCGCTCAGGCCTCGACCCGAGCACACGCCCGGCCGGCTGTTCCGTGCAACAACGTTCTGTCGGAATGCTGAGTATCGCTCGAGGGGGGTTGAACGGCGGGCGTATTCTACCGTTATGCCTGGGTTTCCTCAAGAAAACGAGCGTGTCCCTACTTAGGCGGACATTAGCCGCTCGGGCACCACGAGGTTAGCCTCCTCCACCGTCCCAACCCCCAGGAAACCCGCACTGGCGGAATACAGCCGGACTTGGCCACTGTCGGGCAGGTCCGCGCTCTTCACCGCCTGACCCCGACAGATGTAAAAGGCCGCATCTACAGAGAGATCCACCTTCGGCAAGTGCCGCAACGCCTGCCCCACTTCCCCAATGTAGCGTCGACGCTCGTCTAGCGACTCTAGAGCCTCCAGTTGTGAAATGGTGACCGCGTCTTCGATTTTGAGATCTGCAACGCCCAGTCTCTTTAGGCTAATCACGTGACCACCGACACCAAGTACTTCTCCGAGATCGGTGGCTAACGCCCTCACGTAGAATCCAGAACTGCACTCAAGTTCGAGCACAAGATCGCGGCCATTGAAGTCCAGTAACTCCAGACGAGTGACCTCGACCTCGCGACCCTCTCGTTCAATCTCAATACCCTCTCTGGCAAGCTTATAGAGCGGCTGCCCGTTCACCTTGATCGCGGAATACATCGGTGGAATCTGGATAAAGGCCCCAAAAAACGGTTGAAGGGCTCGCCGGATGTCCTGCTCCGAAACCGTTTCGCTACTGGATCGAACGATGGCTCCCTCGCTGTCGCCCGTCTCAGTGGTTTCCCCGAGCCTGATCGTCGTTTGGTAGTGCTTGCTTGCCCCGAGAAAATATCCGGACCACTTTGTCGAATGACCAAGGCAGATAGGGAGAAGGCCCGTTGCTATTGGATCCAGACTGCCGGTGTGGCCCGCCTTCTGCGCATTGAGCAATCTACGTGCCGTTTGCAGCGCCTGATTTGAACTCACCCCCGCATGCTTATCCAGCAACAGCACGCCATCCACAGCGTCGCCGAATGACTTCTTTCTGCGTCGACCCATCAGATTCCCGTGCTATTTCTCGTTCTCGTCATCATCTGAATCAATCTGATCGAGATGAAGGGAATCCAGCAGCCGCGACATCTTGGCACCGTATTCAATACTTTCATCGTACTCGAATATCAGATCAGGCGTCCGACGCAGGTGAGCACGCCTTCCTAACTCAAACCGCAAGGCGGCGGCGTTTGCGTTTAGGGCCTGAATAACATTCCCGGATGACACCTTTGGTGCCAGAGCCGTCACGAAGATTCGGGCATGGCGCAGGTCTTTACTCAGGTTTACGCGGGTGATAGACACCATCCCTAACCCCTCTCCCTCGAGGGCGCCGGGGAGAATGTCAGCGAGCTCGCGCCGAATCTGCTGGCCCACACGACGTGAACGATCGACACCCTGCATATTGGGTCCTCCCGGTTTAGAGAGTAGCCGCCTGTTCGATCTTCTCGTAAATTTCTATCTGATCACCGGGCTTGATGTCGTTGTAGTTCTTCACCCCGATGCCACATTCGAATCCTGACTTGACCTCAGAGACGTCGTCCTTGAAGCGCTTTAAGGAGTCAATATGGCCGTCGAAGATCACCACGTTATCGCGCAGCACGCGCACCGGCAGATTTCGTCGAACTTCACCTTCGATCACACGGCATCCGGCCACCGCGCCTAACTTGGCCACCCGGAATACATCACGCACTTCCGCAAGCCCAACCGCCTGCTCTCGAATCACCGGAGCGAGCATTCCGGTCAGGGCAGCGGTGACTTCATCGACCACGTCATAAATGACGCTGTAGTAGCGTACATCAATTCCCTCGCTCTCGATCAACTTCCGAGCGGTTGCGTCGGCCCTGACGTTGAAAGCAATAATGATGGCCGTCGAGGCGGTCGCCAGGTTAACGTCCGACTCATTAATGCCGCCGACCATGCCGTGCACCACCACCACTCTCACTTTGTCGTTGCTGAGTTTCTCCAATGACTCGGTCAGCGCCTCGACAGAACCCTGGACGTCTGCCTTGATAATCACGTTTAGCGGGAGGACCTGATCCTCTCCCATTTCGGTAAACATGCTCTCAAGTTTGGCTTTCTGCTGACGGGCGAGTTTTAGTTCCTTAAACTTGGCCTGCCTGAAACTGGTGATCTCGCGGGCCCGACGCTCATCGGCGACGACCGAAAACTCATCGCCCGAGTCAGGCACACCACCAAGACCCTGTAACTCAACCGGCATCGACGGTCCGGCCTGCTTCACCGCTTCTCCGCTATCGGAGGTCATCGCCCGAATTCGGCCAAACTCCCGACCGGCAACAACGATGTCGCCCCTGTTAAGGGTGCCTTTTTGGACAAGAATCGTCGCCACGACACCTTTCCCTCGGTCCAGGCGGGCCTCCACTACGGCCCCAGAAGCGGGTCCGGAGTCGGGCGCCTTCAAGTCGAGCAGCTCAGCCTGCAAAAGCACAGATTCCAACAAGACATCCACGCCATCTCCCGTCAGCGCCGAGACCTCACTCATTAGGATGTCGCCGCCCCATTCCTCTGGAATGACCTCGTGATTCGCCAGTTCCTGGCGGACGCGATCGGGGTCAGCATCCTCTTTATCCATCTTATTGATCGCAACGATCATGGGAACCGAGGCATTTCGGGCGTGATTAATGGCCTCCACCGTCTGCGGTTTCACGCCATCGTCTGCCGCCACGACCAAAATCACCAAATCCGTAACGCCAGCGCCACGCGATCGCATCGCGCTGAAGGCTTCATGACCCGGCGTGTCCAGGAATGTAATGATTCCTTTAGGCGTCGGGACGCGGTAAGCACCGATGTGTTGGGTGATGCCGCCTGCCTCCCCGGCCGTTACCTTGGTCTTTCTGAGGTGATCCAGCAGTGATGTCTTACCGTGATCGACGTGCCCCATGACCGTGACTACAGGGGCTCGGGAAACCATGGGACGGTCATCAGCCGCCTCGTCCGCATTAAGCAAGGACTCCGGATCCCGAAGTTCCGCCGCCGTGGCTTTATGACCCATTTCCTCCACGACGAGAATCGCCGTATCCTGATCCAGCACCTGATTGATGGTGACCATCGAGCCCATTTCCATCAGGACTCGAATCACCTCCGCCGCCTTGACCGACATCGATTGGGCCAACTCGGCAACCGTGATAGTTTCCGGAACCGCGACTTCACGCGTAATTGGCTCCGTGGGCTTCTCAAATGCATGCTGACCGGCCGTTGTCGAGGTGATCCGGCGCGGCTTTAGGGTTGGGCGAGGCTTTCGCCGACCTCTTTTACCCTCAGACAGGTGTAGCTCTCCGCCGGTGTCATCTCGATCTTTTGACTTGCGCTTCTTCCCTTTCTCTTCGCGACGACCCGAACCCTTTTGGTCTTCCGGTGGTGGCGCAGGAACCGGATCGACCCTTGGGGCGGCGACATCAGCTGGCGCAGCGGCCCGGTCCGCCTCAGCCTGCGCGCTCCGCGCCGCTTCTTCCTGTGCTGCCTCGGCCTCGCGGCGAGCCTGCTCCTCAGCCTCCAGACGAGCCTGTTCGGCGAGAGCGGCGGCTTTTGCTTCCTCTGCTGCTTTAGCCTCTTTTTCCGCTTCCTCCTGCTGTCGCTGCAGTTCCCCGCGACGCACATAGGTGCGACGTTTTTTTACTTCAACATGAACCGTACGTGCCGGACCGGTGCGTGAACTTTGCTTGACGGCGGTCGTTGTTCGACGGCTTAACGTGACCTTTTCTTGAGGCTTTGGCTTTGCAGCCGCCTTACCTCCACGCAAGTAGGCGAGGAGCGTGTTCCGTTCCTCATCATCCAGCATACCGTCGGCATCCTTACCCTCGACACCGGACGCCAGTAGTTGTTTTAACAATTGCTCTGGACTGACGCCTATTTGCTCAGCAAGTTTTTTGATCGCTACGGCTGGCATATAAAGTTCCTAAATAACGGTCGAGTCTCAGGCGGATGCCGCTTCAGTAGCCGACGCCTCAAACCACGGCGCTCGGGCCGTCATAATGAGAGCGCTGGCGCGCTCGAAATCAATTCCGGTCAACTCCACCAATTCGTCGGTCGCGCACTCGGCAAGCTCCTCCATGGATCGAATCCCTTTCGATGCAAACAACGCGGCGGTATCGTCATCCATGCCGTCCATGGCAATAAGATCGGCCTGCGGACGCGATTTTTCTAGCTCAGCGATCTCCCGAATATCGAGGAAATCCTTCGCCCGCACCCGCAACTGCTCTACCAGATCTTGATCAAACCCTTCGACATCGAGCAGTTCCTGTACCGGGACGTAGGCAACCTCCTCAGGGGTCACGAATCCTTCCTCAACGAGTACGCCTGCCACCTCGGCATCTATGTTCAGCTGAGTCATTAACCGCTCGACCGCCAACTGCGCTTCACGTTCAGCCTTCTCGGCTGCCGCCTCGTCAGTCATGATGTTCAGTTCCCAGCCGCTCAGCTCGGAGGCCAGTCGCACGTTCTGACCGCCCCGCCCTATGGCCAGAGACTGCTGGTTTTCATCGACGACCACGTCCATCGATCGCGACTCTTCATCGACAATGATGGATTCGACCTCAGCGGGCTGAAGCGCTTTAATGACAAACTCAGCCGGGTTCTCAGCCCAAGTGATGATGTCAATCCGCTCAAGGTTAATTTCGTTCGAGACACTCTGGACCCGGGCGCCGCGGATCCCCACACAAGCGCCCACCGGATCGATTCGGCTGTCGTGGGAGCGTACGGCAATTTTTGCCCGCGACCCCGGATCTCGTGCCGCACCCAGAATCTCAATCACTCCCTGGCCTACCTCCGGAACCTCAAGCTGAAATAATTTGATCACCAGCTCGGGGCATCGTCGATCGAGGATCAATTGCGGGCCTCTCGGCTCGGAGCGGACTTCCGCAAGGATGGACTTGACCCGATCGCCGCTCCTTAATACCTCCCGGTCAATCCAGTTGGACCGCGGGAGCGATGCCTCGACCCCCTCAAGATCAATAATGGCCTCCCGGTTGCCGACCCGTTTGACTACGCCCTGCACCATTTGGCCGACGCGATCCTTAAAGTCTTCGTAGACGCGAGCACGCTCGGCTTCGCGAACCTTCTGACTGATGACCTGTTTGGCAGCTTGGGCTTCTATCCGTCCAAACGTGGCAACTGTTTCAAGTGGCTCCTCCACCACGCCGCCCACTTCGTGCGACGCGTCGGGATGCGTGATCTCGGCTGCAGCCAGCGTGGTTTGCCGCGCTGGACTCTCTACCGCGACGTCGTCTTCCATAATCTCCCACTGGCGAAAGGCTTTGTAATCTCCTGTCTTGCGGTCGATCTCTACTCGAACCTCGATATCCTCTCGGTTTCGCTTGCGGGTAGCTGTTGCCAGCGCGGCCTCAATCGCCTCAAACACGATACCCCGGTCGATATCTTTTTCCTTCGATAGCACATCCGCCATCATCAGCACATCATCTTTCGTCATCGTCCGTTCTCCAGAATTTTGAACTAGGAGGCACGCCTCTTGGGAGCCGCCGTTTCAAAAGCCACCACATTCGCCTTTTCTACATCTGAGTACGGGAGTTCATAAACTTCACCGTCCACGTCCACACAGCACGATCGTTCACCTGCATCCGTGAGCACGCCGGTAAAGCGCCGCCTACCCAGATAAGCCGTGCGGGTCAGTACCTTTACCCGACTCCCGACAAAACGGGTGAAATGTTGCGGCTTAGCCAGTGGCCGCTCGAGCCCGGGTGAAGACACCTCGAGGGAGTACTCTCCCTTTATCGGATCTTCCACATCCAAAATCGCGCTGATCTGTTTGCTCACCTGCTCACAGTCTTCAAGCAAAATCCCGCCAGGGGCATCGATATAGACCCTAAGAATCTGACCACCCGACGAATCGCCGGTCATTTCGAC
>JAYNKS010000053.1:0-1855 GCA_038111345.1 Gammaproteobacteria bacterium
AGTCATTGTGTCTTTAAATCGACTGGTGTACCTTGTAACAAAGCATCGTGGCAACGGCGCCCCGCGTAGCCCGAAGACTATACAACGTATTTTTATGTCGACAGACAAGCCGTCAGGCGTAGATAGCTACAACGCGACAATCGAGCGCATCCAACCCGTCGCAGATGGCCTGGCTATCTTCTTCATCCGAGCCGATGAGCCGATCCCGGGACAACTTCCCGGCCATTACGTCAGCATTGGGCTGGTGGATCCGACCAGCCAGAAACTGATCCGCCGTCCTTATTCGCTGTCGCGTTCCATCTCTCCGAAACAGGATCCCAAACTCCTTGAGCTTCTGGTCATTCGTGTACCCGAGGGGGAACTGACGCCCCTTCTCTTCGAGCAGCGCGAGGGCGATCGTATTTATGTTCGACCCAAAATGGTGGGCACCTATCTACTTCCGGAGTTGGATACCGACACCACCATGATTCTCCTGTCGACTGGCACCGGTGTCGCACCCCATATGACGATGCTCGAAGCCTGCGTAACCACCTGCAAACAAGTCGTGATGATGGAGTGCGTTCGCTACAGCGCGGAACTGGCCTATGCAGAGCAAATCCGAAGCTACGCTGAAAGCCATCCGAATCTTACGTATATCACGCTGGTCACGCGCGAAGGGGGCAACAAGCGCTACATTCAGGATTACTTCAGAGACAGTATTCTCGTTTCCGAGCACGGCGTCTCGATTAACGCCGACCATACCCATGTGTTTGCCTGCGGCAATCCGGCGATGATCGGCATCCCAAAAGAAGATCGAAAAACCGGGGCGCTCCGCTTTGAAACCTCGGGCGGTTTGGTGGAAATCCTGATCGAGCAGTACGGGTTAACGATCCACAAACCCCGCATCCCCGGCCAGATTCATTACGAAAAATACTGGTAAGCGACTGACTCTTGCCTCTACCCCCTTTGGAGACGGCTCAAAGTCCCACGCTGAGTTGAATTAGCTGCTGAATTAGCTATAGATGTACTGCTGCAGTTGCTCGATCGTAAATTTCTGCTCCGCGATGATCGCCCGAGCAAGATCTCGAATGGATACCACTCCGCAAAGGACGCCATCGGCGCCCAAGACGGGAAGATGACGAATACCCCTCTCGGACATGATGCCTAGCGCCTTGTCGATGGCTAAATCGGCCTGCACATACACGACGGGGCTGGCCATGATGTCTCTAATCGGCACCTCTTTCGATGAAAGACCCTGCAACGCCACTTTGCGGGCGTAGTCTCGCTCACTCACAAAGCCGCAAGGTTTTTCATTCTCGACCACCAGCAAAGCGCCAATCCCGTGCTGGGCCATTAGCGCCAACGCGTCATAAACCGTATCGTCTGGACTAACCGTCAGAACCACGGATCCCTTATGCGCGATGATTTCTTCGATTGATCTCATCCGGACATTTTAGGTCGAGCGACCCTAAAGTTGAAGTTACCAGCCGGTGGCACAAAAAGACCGCGAAGCGAAGCCTTTTTAGTTGCGACCGTCACCAACCACCGCTCAGCTTACAAAGGCCCGCACAGCGATATAAGTCCCAATCGTACCGAGGGTGATGTAAAACACCCGATCAAACGCTTGATCGGATAAACGCTGACGAATCCGCCGACCCATAGCCATTCCCATCAGGCCTGCCGTTACCCCAATCGCCGCCAGCGAAAGGATGGTATCGGGGAACGCGCCTTGCCATCCGAACACACTTGCGACCGCCGCATTAGCGAGCAGTAGATAAATTCCCATCGCCTGAATCATCATAGTGCGGTCAAGACGCAGCGATTGCAGATAGGCGTTAAGCGGAAAAACCAAAACACCAGTGAGTCCGGTAAAGAA
>JAYNKS010000053.1:1865-4186 GCA_038111345.1 Gammaproteobacteria bacterium
CCCGTGAGCCCGGCTGACCAAAGCGCCAGGCGGCCAAACCACTGACGCTATAAGCCACAATCACAACGCCAAGCAGAATCGTCGGCCAGCGGGTATGGATCTGAAGAAGGATCGTCGCAAAGCCGGCTGTGAAGAGCGCGCCGGCCACATAAAGCGGCCACAGGCGTCGACAGGATGCAAAGAAATGCCCGCCCGTTACCGCCTGCCAGAAGTTGGTCACCACCGCCGGTATGACCATGAGCGCAATGGCGTCCACCAGCCCATAAAACGGCGTCAGCAAAGTGATTGAGACAAGCGGCAATCCAAAGCCAACCGTCCCCTTGACCGTTCCGCCAAGAAGAAACACGGCCCCGGTGATCAAAAAGACTTCAATTGAATTCATAGCTCAACGACGGCGATCGATTTAAAGGGGCGCGCATCTTGTAGCCAGCGGCGCATAAAGAAATCTTTTTTAAGAGTAATTTTGCTCACCTTCTGAGAAAATAAAGTCTACCTAATTCCTGCCCCGCCGAGCCGAAACCGCAGGCTCTGTGTCTATGATTATTCGCATTCTCGAAGTCATGATCCCCGTGATCGCAGTCGCGGGCCTCGGCTCGCTGTACAGCCTCAAAAAACGCACCGATCTTGGCGGCATTAATGCTCTGAGCGTGAATGTCTTTTTACCGGCGCTGGTCTTCAGCGTCATGTCGAGCCAGGACTTTGATCTGGCCCGCTATCCCGGCCTGGCCATCGCCGCAGCAGCGGTATTTTTCGGCTCCGGCCTTCTGGCCTGGCCGCTGGCGGTTTTATTCCGGTATGACCCACGGACCTTTTTGCCGCCCATGATGTTCAATAACTGTGGCAACCTGGGCCTACCTCTGGCCATTCTGGCCTTCGGCGACGCAGGACTCGCACCAGCGGTCGTACTGCTGATTGTGACCAACCTTCTTTACTTCTCTTTTGGAATTTATATCGTCGGCCGGGAGGTGCATTGGCGTGATGTCGTGCTATCGCCCACCATCCTCGCTTCCGTGGCCGGTTTGATCGTCAGTCTATTTCACATTCCGATCCCTCTGGTCGTCGCAACCCCAATCGATATGCTCGGGGACGCGCTTATCCCTGTCATGCTGTTCACACTCGGCATTCGCCTTGTTGATGTGAAACTGAGCGACTGGAAACTGGGTCTTCTGGGGGCGGTAATCTGCCCCTTGACCGGACTGATTATTGCCCTGGCCGTACAGCCGATTCTGCATCTGCCGCCGGACCAATTTGGTCCACTGCTGCTTTACAGTATCTTGCCGCCCGCGGTATTGGTTTATCTCGTAGCCGAGCAATACGGTCAGGAGCCCGAGAAGGTAGCGGCTATGGTGGGTTTTGGAAACATTGCCGCGATCGCTGTCGTGCCGCTGATGCTGCCCTTCGTCCTGCCTTAAAACGGAACGGCCTTGGTGCTATCTCTTCCATGTCGTCTCCAGAGAAGAACATGACGATACTCCCTGGCGGCTTCTTCGCAAGCAAGGCGTGGCACTTCACTATCCTGATTTTGCTTGGCATCTTTTGGGGTCTATCGTTCTCCTTGGCCCGCATGTCTACCGAAGACGCCATGCATCCTATTTCAATTAATTATTGGGCCTGCGTCACCAGCGCCATTGGTCTTGTCGCCTTCTGCGCATTGACCGGCAGGCCTATACGCAAAGAGAAAGCATTTTTGCAGCTTTACTTCATTTGCGGCCTGCTTGGCTCTGTTATTCCCGGCACACTTTATTTTTATGCCGCCTCCCAAGTGAGCGCGGGCGTGCTATCGATCACGGTTGCTACCGTGCCGCTGACGACCTTTGTTGGCGCTGCTTTTTTTCGAATCGAGAAGCCTTCTTTGTTGCGCGTATTGGGCGTGATTCTAGGGATCCTTTCGATCGCCTTACTGGTACTGCCTGAGGCCAGTTTGCCGGAACCTTCTGCGGCCTTTTGGGTTTTTGTGATGGTGCTGGCAGCAGGCTGTTATGCCGTTGAGAATCTTGTCATTGCCGCCAAAATGCCTCCCGATGCGGACATCATGTCGGTGGTCTGCGGGATGTTTATCGCGTCAGTATTGATGCTCACCCCCATTGTCTGGTTCACCGATACGTTTGTGATGATGCCCTGGCCGATAACCGCGCCCGGTTGGGCCATCATTGCCACAGGGCTGATAACGGCCATCGCCTACGTTGGTTTTTACTATCTGGTGGTTATGGCAGGGCCGGTGTTTGCGAGCCAGTGCGCTTATCTTGTAACCCTTGCCGGTGTCTTTTGGGGCATCGTCATTTATGGAGAGTCCCATTCGGCCTGGGTTTGGGTTTCGCTGA
>JAYNKS010000053.1:4196-8080 GCA_038111345.1 Gammaproteobacteria bacterium
ATCGGGAAGAGACCAGGTCACAAGGAGCCACTGCGGGTGTTACAGCGCACCAGCGAGTGGCTTCGGCCGGTCTAACCCAACGCCATGAATTAAAGGGAACCGTCTAGTTTGCCGCACCACGAACCACAACGAGAGCCCATAGCGCGACCGATACCACCGCCAGATAAATGACGACTCCAAAAGTGACGGTTCGAAACGTTCGCCATCGTCTTCGGGCTTGCACCTTTTGGAGTCGAAAGTTTTCAACCGGCGCAATCAAAGGTGTGAAATCTGTTATCGGCTGAGGGCGTGTATCGTCAGCGACTGAACCCGTGCGAATGTACACACCATCAGATAGTTCGTAGCAACGATCAAAGCCAGCGAGTGCCTGCTCCAGAAGCGTGTCCGTAAGATCTGAAAAATCGGAGCGCAGCTGATGCTTAAGCTGCTTGCGATAGACCGACCAATTTGGATGAACGGACACATAGAGCTTGTCCGGCGCCTGCTCGAGCACTCGGTCAACCCACTGAACTGCGGCCAACTGCTGAGCGTCCGAGGAGCCCGCGCGCCGGACCAGCCAGATCACCAGCAGCGCAGCGCCTAATCCGACCCAAAGCCCATACTCAGCCCCAGCAGCGCCTAACGCGCTAAGCACATCACTCATCCGCGGCGCGTAACCCAGTGGGCGTTAGGGACGCCTGCCCCATCAACGCGGGATTGGCACATCAGTCGCGAAACTCGGGCTCTTCTTTATCAAGGATGGCAAGGATCTCGCTCAGATGTCGGTCATCCTGAGACGGGTAGGCCTCGATTTGGCTCGCGGTTTTCTCTGCAATCTCGTCCGGCAGCACGCGTAGCGGCTGGCCGGTCTGCAGCGCCTGAATATAGGTGCGGGCCGCGCGCTCGAAGTAATAAAGCCGATTAAAAGCATCCCCGACTCCGTCTCCGATCGTCATCACGCCATGATTGCCCATAATCATGGTCTTGTGCGCCGGATTAGCGAGCAGTTGGGCGCAGCGCTCGCCCTCTTCCTCGAAGGCAAGGCCACCATAGTACTCGTCGATCACATAGCGGTTGAAAAAGATGGCCGTGTTCTGGTCTACCGGAAGCAGTCGAGAGTCTTTGAGGCTGGCGAGGACCGTCGAATACTCAGGATGAGCGTGCATGACACATCGCGCATGCGGGCAATGACGGTGGATAGCGCCGTGCAGACCCCACGCCGTCGGGTCCGGCGCATCCGGCCTATCCATGGTGGCCGGGTCATTGGCATCAATAAGCACCAGATCGCTCGCCCGAATTCGGGAGAAGTGGACCTGATTGGGATTGATCAGAAACTTCGTACCGTCTTCGTTGACGGCCAGTGAAAAATGATTGGCTACCGCTTCATGCAAATCCACGCGGGCCGCCCAGCGAAACGCCGCGGCCAACTCAACCCGCTCGTGCTGAAACGCGTCCTGGACCTTGATCGACCGCACTGAACTGCTCATGAAAACACTCTCCTGGTTCGGTTTAAGGGGCTAGTCGTGTTTGATCTAATCAGGACTCCGGTCGCTGCCAGCCTTTGCCCGCACCGCAGCGCAAGCAACGCTGATTAAGGAAGACTTCTGTCCAATCCGCGTCGGTCGCCATGTAATCCAGTATCACGCGCAGCGCTTTGGACGTGCTTCGAAAGCCATACATCTCTTTTGCATATTCAAGCATTTCGACCGTATCCGCGTGCAGCTCGACCTCAAGCTTGGATTTTTGACCCATCGCCATCTTCTCTACCCTCCGTCTCTCGCAAGTGGGACTTCTTTCCGCCGAGATGGTAGCACTGCCCCGCCCGCGGGTTAAAGGTATCACCGAGAGGCCTTGCCCCCTGATTGCTGATCCTAGCCGGTTCGGTCATGATTGATGCCACAGGAAAAGGCTTTATGGAGGCTGGCTTGGAACTTACGCACGTGGACTTTGAAACGCAGGGGGCGGTTGCTGTTATCTGCTTAAATAACCCTGAGGCAGGAAATACGCTATCTCGCCAGATGGCGTTGGATCTTTTTGCGGCTGCAAAAGCCGCCCGCGATGATGAATCCATTCGCGCCGTGGTTTTCAGCGCCCGCGGGCCTATGTTCAGCTTTGGCGGTGACCTTAAGGAATTCAAAGCCTCGGGAACCAACCCTGACAACCTAATCGAAACCGCCGATCAATGGCATGAGGCCCAGTATGCATTCCTGACTATGCCAAAGCCCGTGGTGGTCGGGGTTAACGGAATGGCAGCCGGCGGCGGCGTACCGATGACTCTGGTTGGGGACATTGTTCTGGTAGACGAGACCGCTCGCTACCGGCTCGCTTACACCGCGGCAGGCCTCAGTCCGGATGGCGGCTCTACGTGGTTGCTGCCTCGCCTGATCGGCCTGCGACGAACCCAGGAACTCATCATGGAAAACCGCGAACTCTCTGCCGTCGAAGCAGTCGAATGGGGTCTGGCCACACGAACGGTGCCGCAGGGGAGCACCCTTGATTCCGCCATTTCCCTGGCCACGCGATTTGCCGCAGGGCCGACGCAGGCGTTTGCCTCGGCGCGCCGCTTGCTGCACGACAGTTTCGACCGTGATTTTCTGACGCATACCGCGATCGAGACGCGGGAGATTGGCGCCAACATGACCGGCGCTGACGGTCAAGAAGGGCTCGACGCCTTCATCAACAAGCGCGCGCCGATTTTTAACGGCACGCGATAACCCCTTTGGCGGGTTTTAGCTCCGCATTTTGTCAAAGGCGGTGATGTCAGGATCCAAGGGCGTCGACGGCAGGCGTCGGCAGGTGTACACGTTAGCCTGCGGTTGGAACCAGTCCGCTGAGTCAATCAAACCGACACGGATCCCTAGCCGGGACGGCGCCCGACTATTGGTATGAAAGACAGGTGAACCGCATGTCGTGCAAAAATGTCGGGTCATGGTGTTGCCGCTATCGGCAGGACTTGCATAGCTGCCCGTCTCGCCTTGGATCGTTACAGTCGATTCGTCCACAAACGCATAAGAGGCATACACGCCTCCACCCGATTTTCGGCAATCGTCGCAATGACAGTTGGCCTGAAATTTCGGTGCCGCCGTGCACTCGAACGATACCGCTCCGCAAAGGCAACCTCCCTTAAACCCCTCGCTCATCTTGCTCTCCGTCTTTGATGTTCCGGTTTCGATAAAGAATCCCCGAAAAGCCCAACCATTTCAAGCGAACTCGTGCCAACCACATTTAGGCGTCTTAAGATTATCCGGCCGAACCCAAAGGCTCGAAAATGAGGCAATCCCATCAGGATCATTGACAAAATCAGCATAGAAAACTATATTAGAGTTTAATTATTTAATGATTATCAATGGATTTAGCCCGGCGATTAAGCCCTTAAGCGAGACCAAGCTCATGAATTTTAACGATTCTTCATTATGCGACGATCTATCCCAGGCCCTGCGGGATGGCGCCCAACTCGTCGACGTACGCAGTCCTGCCGAATGCGCGCTCGGCATGCTGCCCGGAGCAGTTAACGTGCCGCTGAACGAGCTGGCCAACTCTCAAAAGACCTTACGTTTCGACAAGCCCGTTTTGTTTTATTGCCGCAGTGGCCAACGAAGCGAGATGGCTCGGCGCTACCTCTCCGAACTGGGTCATACCGACTGCTGGAATATCGGCGCCTACGAATCGTTGCGGCGCTGCTAGGCCTCATACCACTGACCTTAACGCTAACCCTTCCTCAACAGGATTATCTTGGCCATGCTTTTTCGACAACTATTTGATTCCACCTCATCCACCTATACCTATATTCTGGCGGACGAGACATCGCGGGAAACCGTGATCATCGATCCTGTCTTTGAGCAGGTGAACCGTGATCTTGCCCTGCTGCGGGATCGTACCGTGTGGCGTATTTGTAGCGGTCGAGG
>JAYNKS010000053.1:8090-9149 GCA_038111345.1 Gammaproteobacteria bacterium
CAGGCCATCGGCGCGCAACCCGTGGACGTTCCGCTGACCCACGGTGAACGTATCCGTTTTGGCGCCCACTCGCTCGAGGTACGCGCTACCCCCGGACACACGAGCGGCTGCCTCACCTACGTCACGGATGATCAGTCCAAAGCCTTTACCGGCGACGCGCTTTTGATCAGAGGGTGCGGCCGATCTGATTTTCAGCAGGGCGATGCCGCCACGCTGTACGACTCCATCAACAATCAGATTCTCTCGCTTCCCGACTCATGCCTGATTTATCCCGGCCACGATTACAGCGGCCGAACCGTTAGCTCCGTCGCGGAGGAAAAAGCCCACAACGCCCGTATCGGAGGCCATGCGAGCAAGCAGGATTTCGTGGGGTATATGGATGCCATGCAACTGCCGCATCCCAAACATATTGACGTCGCGCTTCCGGCAAACATGGTGAGCGGCAAGCCCGAAACCATGCCGGAAGAGCCCGCCTGGGCACCGGTTGTACAGACTTTTGCAGGCGTGCTCGAAGTGGAGCCGGCATGGGTGGCAGAGCATCTGGCCGACATCTATCTGCTCGACGTGCGCGAGCCAGAGGAGTGTGTGCCGGGAGAAACGACAATGGCCAATGCCAGCATCCCGCTGGGTCAACTTCGCGATCGGATCAGTGAGGTGCCTGGGGACAAGCCGGTAATGGCGATCTGCCGCTCGGGTCGACGATCAGCGATGGCAGCCGGTATTTTGAAACAGGCTGGCCACGAAAAAGTGGCGAACGTTTCCGGGGGGCTGCTGCGCTGGAAAGACGAGGGTCTGCCGCTCAGCGCCTGACGCTCGGTTACAACCCTTCCGGAGTGAGCAGCAGATCCGCGATCATGCGCTCCACCGGTACAAAATCATCGGTAAAGATCGGCAGTTCGTGCATCGGCGTTCCGACCGACATCAGCGGTCGGTTGATTCGATACCAGCGACGCTCGAAGCCACGCGTGGCATCAAGTGTATCGTCAATAATTTCCTTATTGCTGGCCGAGATCACATACGTCATACGCTGCTGGCGCTGAGGGATATCATCCAGCCAGA
>JAYNKS010000053.1:9159-10654 GCA_038111345.1 Gammaproteobacteria bacterium
GATCAAACTCCTGCTGCAGAGTCTTCGTCAGACTCTTGACCATTTTTGGATCAGGAAACGCATCCACGATGTTGGTCACGAATAATCCATTTTGATTCATCCGAGCCTTTACAAGCTGGGCAAATTCACGGGTCACCAGGTGATACGGCACGGCGATATCGTGAAAGGCATCTGTCACGACGACATCGAATCGCGCATCGGATAAGCGATACAGCACCGTGCGCGCGTCGCCATGAAAAATCTCCATACCCTCGGTAGACACATAAAGCTCACGTTCGGAGAGTCGTGTGACCTCGGGATCGAGCTCCGCCACGACGAGTCTCGCCTGAGGGGTTAGCGCCTTTACTGCCCTCGGTTGTGTGTAGGCTCCGCCCCCGGCAAAAAAATACGCAAGCTCGGGTAACGCCGTTGCATCAAAATGAGCCAACACCAGCTCATCCATTAGCTGAACGTAAGGCGAGATAAGCATGGCCGGCTCGGATTGATGATTCATACTGTGAAGCAAATGATCAAGAATCAGCGCTCGGGCCTCACCAAAGGGCGCCTCCCCGGAGGCGTCTACAACGCGAAGACAAAAATAGTTGCTCTCACGATCACACGGATTACTGAATCCCTGACGGGCATACACGATCGCCGATAGGCCAATGCCAAATGCAACCAGAATGGCAAGAGGCGCTTTAGGCGTTCGACTGAAAAACGGCGCGGCCAGCACAAACAGTACGACGGCGCAGGCCGTCACAATGTTGCGCGACCCGAAGTACTGGATCAGTACGTAGCCGGTTAAGAAGGTTCCAATGATGCTGCCGAGCGCGGCGAGTGCATGCATCCGCCCGACGATCCGGCCCGAGCGTTCATCCAGTCGCAGTGCTAATGTCGTCAACAGCGGCGTCGGAATTCCAAGCAGAACGGACGGCAGAAAAAACATGCCCAACACGTAAAGAAAACTCGAGCTCACCAGATCGAGCTGACTGCTCTGAAGCACCGGCGCGATCAAGCCAAGCACCAAAAGACTGAACAAACAAAAAATCCCGGCGAGCGCCAGCACCAGGCCTGTGGCTTTTTCGTCACCGCCGTGATCGGCCCACCAACCCCCCACCCAGTTGCCGAGTGACAATCCGGCGAGGATAACGCCAATGATGGACGTCCAACTGTATATGGATACGCCCACATACGGCGCTATCAGGCGACCCGCGGTGATCTCGATGACCAGCAGAACCGCGGAACTCAGAAAAATCGTGATGCCATACCAGGCAATCCGGTAGTGCGATCCATCATCCGTGGGTGTCATTCGGGTTTGATCTCAATCAGCATGACTCATCCATTCTGACCGGTTTTGATCCGCCTCGCAGCCCAAGGCGCAGGTTGTCCCCCGCCAGCTCGGAGGCATAATGTCGACGCCAGCAGTTGGTCGACGCTTTCGAGCCCTGGCCAGATCATATTTTTAATCAAAAGGTGGTTTCCATGAGTAAAGCCGTCATCCTCGTCACCCGCAGAC
>JAYNKS010000054.1:0-2627 GCA_038111345.1 Gammaproteobacteria bacterium
TTCCATTCTGGAATCAGGTTATCAACAGGGCATCCATCCGCCGACTGGCAGAACGGTACTCCGCAGTCCATGCAGCGAGCCCCCTGTGTTTGCAGGTGCTTGGTGTCACCAACGGAGAAAATCTCATTGAAGTCATGCAGCCGTTCAGCCTCGTTCCGATACGGAACGATACTTCGGGGAAACTCCTTAAAGCCGGTTACCTTGCCCATATCAGTTCATGCTGTCCAATTGCTCAGGCGGCACCCTGCTCGGTGGTCTTCTCATCGTGAAGGGTGGACTCTATCTCCGGGTCATGACTCTGCCGCTCTAGTAAGACGCGCTTGTAATCACGGGGCATGACTTTAACGAAACGGGCGAGCGAAGTTTCCCAGTTATTGATCAGTGCCTCCGCGATGACGGATCCAGTCCACTGGTGATGCTCCTCTAAAAGATCCAAAAGCTCGGCCGCCTCGTCTGCATGTTCAATTCGGTCCAGATCGACCATATCCTGATTACAGTTGCGGGCAAACGTCTCCCGGTCATCGGCTAACACGTAGGCAATGCCTCCCGACATCCCGGCCGCAAAATTACGCCCGGTCGGACCCAGCACCACCACTCGGCCGCCAGTCATATACTCACAGCCATGGTCACCCACTCCCTCGACCACGGCCCGCGCGCCGCTGTTGCGAATCGCAAAACGCTCTGCCGCTAGCCCGCGGAAAAACGCCCGGCCACTCGTGGCGCCATATAACACCACGTTTCCAATCAGTACGTTCTCTTGAGGAACAAAGATACTGTCTACCGGCGGATAAATGGCGAGGCGCCCTCCTGATAAACCCTTGCCGACATAATCATTGGCGTCGCCGCTGAGTTCGAGCGTGATACCGTGGGCCAACCAAGCACCAAAGCTCTGCCCCGCAGAGCCGGAAAACCGTGCATGGATCGTGCCATCCGGTAAGCCCGCTTCGCCCCAGCGTTTGACCACCTCATGACTGAGCATGGCGCCGACCGTCCGATTCACGTTGCTGATCGGCAGATCAAAACTAACCGCCTTACCGTCTCGAATCGCATCCTCACTGAGCCTAATGAGATGCGTGTGATCCAGGGCCTGATCAAGCCCATGATCCTGGGGCTTCTGGCAATACACGCCCACTTCAGCGTGTGCCTTTTTAGCCGGTGCAAGCAAGCCCGTGAGATCAAGACCTCCAGCCTTCCAATGCGATACGGCAGAGGCCGATTCGATGACATCGGTTCGGCCGACGATGTCGATAAACCGGCGAAAACCCAATCCCGCCATAATTTCGCGTGCTTCCTCAGCAACAAAAAAGAGGTAATTCACAACGTGTTCGGGCACGCCTTTGAATTTTTCTCGCAATACCGGATCCTGAGTGGCGATCCCCACCGGGCAGGTGTTGAGGTGACATTTACGCATCATGATGCAGCCGAGTGCGATCAAAGGTGCGGTGGAAAAACCAATCTCTTCCGCCCCGAGCAAGGCGCCTATCACTACGTCTCTGCCCGTTTTGATGCCGCCGTCAGTCTGCAGCACAACGCGACTGCGCAGATCATTCATGACCAGGGTCTGATGGGTTTCTGCGATGCCCAACTCCCATGGCAACCCCGCATGCTTGATGCTGGTTAAAGGCGATGCTCCAGTCCCTCCGCTGTCCCCCGAAATCAGAATATGGTCCGCGTGGGCCTTGGCCACGCCGGCCGCAATCGTTCCAACGCCCACCTCAGACACCAGTTTGACACTGACCCGGGCGCTGGGATTCGTATTCTTGAGGTCGTAGATCAGCTGCGCCAGATCCTCGATCGAATAAATATCATGATGGGGCGGTGGGCTGATGAGTCCAACCCCTGGCGTGGAATAGCGGATTCGGGCGATCGTTTCATCGACTTTCGTTCCCGGCAGTTCACCACCCTCACCGGGTTTGGCACCCTGGGAAATCTTGATTTGAATTTCGTCTGCGTTTGCCAGATACCAGGCGGTGACCCCGAAACGACCCGATGCAACCTGCTTGATCGCCGAACGTTTCAGATCGCCGTTGGGCAGCGGCTTGAACCGCTGTGGGTCTTCGCCTCCCTCTCCCGTATTGCTTTTTCCGCCCACGCGATTCATGGCGATCGCCAGTGTCTCGTGCGCTTCTGGCGAAATGGATCCGAAACTCATCGCGCCCGTACAAAACCGTTTGACGATCTCAGTGGCCGATTCCACTTGCTCGATGGGAACAGCTGGACCAGCAATTCCCTCACGCAACTGCATCAGGCCGCGCAGGGTACAGCGGCCCGTGGCCTCTGAATTTACTCCGTCCGCAAATTCCCGGTAGGCCTCCTGACTGTTCTGCCGAGTGGCCCGCTGTAACGTAGCGATGGATTTGGGTTCCCAGGCATGCTTGCGACCACCTGATCGCCAGTGATACTCGCCTGGGTTCGGCAACGTTACGACGTTATCCCGAGGCACCTTGGGGTACCCCAGCTCATGCCGACGCAACGTCTCATCGGCAAGTACATCGAAACCCACGCCCTGCAGCCGGCTGGCGGTCTCCGTAAAACATAACTCGATCACATCGTCTCTTAGACCCACGGCCTCGAAAATCTGCGCACCCTTGTAGGAATGCAAAGTCGAAATGCCCATCTTGGCCATT
>JAYNKS010000054.1:2637-10060 GCA_038111345.1 Gammaproteobacteria bacterium
TTACCTTGAGCATCCCTTTAGCAACGCCTTTGCGGTAGGCCTTCACGACGGAGGCATCATCCGGGAATTTCTCAGCAGCTAGCTTACCTTCGCGTCTGGCATGCCAGAGTGCCTCAAATGCGAGATAGGGATGAATAGCATCAACGCCAAATCCGACCAAGAGGCAGTGATGATGAACTTCGCTTGCTTCACCGGTCTCGACAATGAGACCAATTCGGGTGCGCTTCGCGCAGCGCACCAGATGCTGGTGTGCCGCACCCGCTGCGAGTAGCGTGCTTACCGCCACGCGATCGTGCCCAACCGCCCGATCGGAGAGGACCACCAGATTGACGCCCGAATCAGCAGCCGCTTCTGATTCGCGGCAGATGCGTTCAATCGCTGACTGAAAACCCGTTGCGCCTTCCCGCCGATCAAAGGTGATATCGATGACTTGACTGCGCCAGCCTCGATAATCAAGGGCCTTTATCGCCGCCAGGTTCTCGTGAGTGAGAATCGGATGAGGCAATCGAAGCCGATGGCAATGCTCTTGTGTTGCCTCCAGAAGATTTTGCTCGGGCCCGATGTAACACTCCAGCGACATGATCACATCCTCTCGGATAGAGTCGATGGCGGGATTGGTGACTTGGGCAAACAGCTGTTTGAAATAGTCGTAGGCGAGACGCGGCTGATCCGAAAGACAGGCGAGTGCCGAATCATTACCCATCGAGCCTATGGGATCACGCTCTTCGTGCACCAGCGGGATCAACATAAAATTAAGGGATTCGCGCGTGTAGCCAAACGCCCGAAGTCGCGGGATCAAAGCGCTCTCATCCAAACCCGGGATGCGGGGTGGCTTGGGCAACTCTGACAATTCGATGCGCTGATGGGTTAACCATTGCTGGTACGGCCGCTGGCGCGCTAGATCACTCTTGATTTCCTCATCAGGAACGAGGCATCCCTTTTCAAAATCGACCAGAAACATTCGTCCCGGCTGCAATCGGCCCTTTTCCCGAATGATCTTCGGGTCCAGTTTCAGCACCCCTACTTCGCTCGCCATGATCACCCGATCGTCCGTCGTCACGTAATAACGACTGGGACGCAGACCATTTCGATCCAGAACGGCGCCAATACATCGGCCATCCGTAAACGTGACCGACGACGGGCCATCCCAAGGCTCCATCATGGACGAGTGGTACTCGTAAAAAGCGCGTTTTTCTGCATCCATCGATTCGTGCTTTTGCCACGCCTCGGGGATCATCATCAGCACCGACTCGGGCAAGGTTCGACCCGACACCAGGAGGAAATCCAGCGCATTATCGAGACCGCTGGTATCCGAACAATCCGGTTCAATGACTGGGAAAATCGAGCCGAGATCCTCCCCAAACAGCTCGCTTCGCATGGTGCCCTCACGAGCACGCATCCAGTTGCGATTACCCCGGAACGTGTTGATCTCGCCGTTGTGAGCAATCAGACGCATGGGGTGTGCGCGGTCCCAGCTTGGGAAAGTGTTCGTCGAAAAACGGGCGTGGACCATGGCCAGATGGGTCACATAGTCCGGCTCCTGAAGATCCACGTAATAATCCATCAGCTGCAAGGTGCGCAGCATGCCCTTATAGATCATCACCCGACTCGACAGGGAGCAGATATAAAACATCTTTGCTTGCGCCAACGTCGTATCGGTGCGCAACAGATGACTCGCGTTTTTCCGGATCAGGTAAAGCTTGCGCTCAAATGCGTCCTGATCGATATCGTCTGCAGCCTCCACCAACAGCTGCTCAATGAACGGCTCGGAGGTTCGGGCAGCGATTCCAATGTCGGCTTTTTCTGGCGCGACCGGAACAACCCGCCAGCCAATCAATCGCTGGCCGTGCTGGTGAACTAATGCCTCGACAGCTTGCTTGCAATGAGCGCGTTCTTTCTCTTCTTTGGGAAGAAACACAACGCCCGCACCTAGTTTTTTCGATTCGGGCAACTTGATTCCCAGATCCGACTCAACCACGCGGGACAGAAACGCATACGGCAACGCGGTCAAAATACCGGCGCCATCCCCGCTGTTTGGCTGGGCACCGACACCCGCCCGATGCTCCATGCTCTTAAGCAACTCGTAGGCGTCATCTACAATGCCGCGGCTCGCAACCCCTTTGATATGGGCCACCATGCCAACGCCACAGCTGTCGTGCTCATATTCAGGCCGGTAAAGCCCGTACGGTTCTGGCAATGTTGTTCTCATTGGCTTATGTGGTCTCTCACGGGTCGCCTCGCTCGATCCGGCCTGATGCGCCGACTCGCCCCCGATGCGCCCCAACAAGGGCCGCACTCAAAGAAGAGAAGGAAACAACGATTTAACAACAGTAGCGGGAGGGCGCCGTCTTGTGGACTCCTCCAACGAACGGCGGAAAGAGTATACCGACTGGGAAAAAACGGTTCAAATACAGGCGCTTCATCGCGTTTCAGAAAGCGCTTTCTGCAAAATACTGCCCTGAATTGGTGCGTCGGTTTTTTCGCTCAGGCGCGGGGGAAGTTCTGAAGGACCTCATCAAGAAGCGCCTGCGAATAGTCCGCCACCAGTTTAGCGCTGCCGATAGCCTCTAGAAGCACAAGTCGAATACGCCCGTCAGTCACTTTCTTATCAACTGCCATATAATGCCGGAAGTCATCTGCTGACATCACTGCAGGCGCCCGGACGGGAAGATCGGCGCGGTCCAGAAGTCCTTCAACGCGACGCACGTCCGAGGCATCGATCCAGCCCAACCGCTCCGACATCGTCGCTGCCATCAGCATCCCGACCCCGACTGCTTCACCATGAAGCCACTGACCATAACCCGAGGCAGTCTCGATCGCATGACCGAAGGTATGGCCCAGATTGAGCAGCGCTCGCTGGCCGGACTCTCTTTCGTCCTCAGCCACCACTTCGGCTTTATGTCGACAGGATTCCACGATAACGTACTCCAGGGCGTCACGATCATAAGCGAGCAACTGTTCCATATTCTCTTCGAGCCACTCAAAGAAGGCCGCGTCACGTATGAGGCCGTACTTGATCACCTCCGCGATCCCGGCGGAGAGCTCTCTAGAAGGCAGCGTGGCAAGCGTGTTCGTATCGGAAACCACACACACCGGCTGATGGAAGGCGCCAATCATGTTTTTTCCCAGCGGGTGGTTAACCGCTGTCTTCCCCCCTACTGCCGAGTCCACCTGAGCCAATAGCGTGGTGGGGATCTGAAGAAAGGCGACACCGCGTTGATAACAGGCGGCGGCAAAACCGGCGATATCACCAATCACACCCCCACCGAGCGCCACGAGCGTCACGTCCCGGCTCAGGCGATTCTCGAGTAACGTATCGAAAATACCTTGCAGCGTCACGAGCGATTTATGTTGCTCCCCGTCAGGCAAGATCTGGCAGGTCACACGATAATCAGCAAGCGCATTGATCAGTTTGTCGAGATAAAGCGGGGCCACCGTCTCGTTGGTGATCACCAGAATCTCCTTACCCGAGACGTGACGACCAATCAAGGCATCCGTTTCGAGTAACCCGGCTCCCACTATGATGGGGTAGCTTCTCTCACCCAGGTCAACGGTCAGGGTTGCCAACGTTTGCGAATCTCGTTGCAGATGTCTTTTGCCACCGCGTGCGGCGATCGAGAATCGGTTTCAAAGACGATGTCTGCCTCGGCGCGGTACAGTGGTTCTCGCTCAGTCATCAATGCCTCGAGGACCACTCGGGGATCTTCGCCGGTATTTAGGAGGGGTCGGTTCTTGCTGGAGCGCGTTCGTTCGACCAGCATATCCAGAGTGGCATGCAAGTAGATGACGAGCCCATTATGACGCATGGCTTTGCGCACATCCTCTCGTGTCACGGCTCCGCCACCGGTCGCGAGAACAATATTTTTGCGTTTGACGAGCTCGAAGATTTCTTTCGCTTCTCGCTCCCGGAACCCGGATTCGCCCTCGATATCAAAGATCGTGCTGATGCTCACACCGGTGCGCGCTTCGATCTCCTGATCTGAATCGACGAAGTCCATCCCGAGGCTCTTTGCCAAGGAGCGTCCGACCGTCGTCTTGCCCACTCCCATGGGCCCGACCAAATAAATATTACTTGCAGAAATCATGGCACCGCGTCAGCGTCAAACCGCTTGAAGAAAAAAATGCTCTAACCCGCCGTCAAAACCGGGTTCACGATTCGCGGGGTAAGGAAAATGAGCAACTCGCTTCGATTATCGAGGATTCCCTTGGTTCTGAAAAGAGGGCCCAGAATGGGCAGATCACCAAGGACGGGGACTTTGGACACGCTCTCTGATGTTTGCTGCTCGTAAATTCCACCCAGCACGACGGTCTCGCCGTTATCAAGCAGCACTTGCGTCCGCACCTGAAGCGTATTGATATTTTCTTCGGTGGCTGAGACGAAAGAGTCTTTGGTCACAAACACATCCAGAATCACACGGTCATCAGGCGTGATCTGAGGCGTGACGGTAAGTCCCAGTACCGCCTTCTTGGTCACGACCGTTCCCTCGCCCAGTGTGTTGGTTGTAAAAATGCGCTCCTGACCCTGCTCGATATGCGCTTCTTGCTTATCGGCCGTCAGTAATCTTGGGTTCGCCACAATTTTGCCGTTGCCCTCAGCCTCAAGCGCCGAAATTTCCAGGTCAATAAGACCCGCCCACCCGGCGCCTGCTTTTGCCAGCGTTAGCGCGTAAGAAGCGGGCGACACCGATCCGATGCCATTGGCCGGGAAATTAACGCCCAATGAGCCGTCACCACTGGCATTGATCCCGTCAGTTCGAATCGTCGAGGTATTGTTCAGCGATCCAGACCCCATCGCCGTGCCCAATGCCGTGTTGCTGTTGATTCCAGTCAGCCCGAGTTTGACCCCAAGGTTTCGGCTGAAGTCCTCCTTGGCCTCAACAATGCGCGTCTCGATCAGCACCTGCTTGACGGGCCGATCGAGTTCGGTAATCAGTTTGCGTATTTCCCGAATTTTTCTTTCGGTATCCTGAACGAGCAGCGAATTCGTGCGCTCATCGACCGTCACGCTTCCCCGATCAGACAGCAAACGGTTTTCCTCGGTTTGAACCTCAGCCATAGACACGCTGCCAAACATCGACTGCTGCACATTCGACTCAATGGCTCTAACCGATTTCAACAGGTTGGCAATGTCACCTGCCTTGGCGTAGTTGATCTGAATCAGATCGGAAACCAGAGGCTCAAGTTCGCTCACCTGGCGAGACGCCTCCAATGCCAGTCGCTCCTGATTCGCGATTTCTTCCGCTGGGGCAATCCAGACAATGTTCCCCTGCTGACGTCTGGCCAACCCCTTGGTTTGCATGATCGTATCCAGCGCCTGATCCCAAGGAACGTTCTTGAGTCGCAAACTCATTTCGCCAGCCACGGTATCGCTGATCACAAAATTAAGGTCGGTCTCTTGAGCAATTTGCTGAAGCGCACTTCGCACCGGAATATTCTGAAAATCAAAACTGATTAATTTGCCGCTGTAGCTCGTTCCTTTTGAATCACCATCAGCGCCACCGGGTGCTTTTGATACGTCCAGAATGAATCGCTTGCCCGACTGAAGAGACACGACGTCGTAACGCCCAAAAGGCACCACGACTATTTGCACGCCCCGGTCGGTGGCGAAGGCATCCACGAAACGCACCGGCGTTGCAAAATCGACCACGTCCAGACGCCGTTGCAGCGATTCATCCATCCCTGCGCCGACCACTTCGATCACGATCTCGCCCAACTCCTGACGGATGTCGACCTCGGCGTCGTCTCGATCGAATTCGAGTATGAGTCGTCCGGCCGCCTCCGGGGTGCGCCTAAAGTCAATCGACCCAAGACGAAATGCACCCCTGGCAGCGCTCGGCGTAGAGGTCGAATCAATCGCTGCCAAGCCACCCGCGTTTTCAGTATCGGCAGGATTCACGGTTAGCCGTATTCGGTCAGGTGCATAGGTGGTCTCGAAACTCACCGCAGCGATAAGATTGATTACCAGGCGCGCCCGTTTCTCGTCCTTGGCGATCAACAGGTTTTCAACGGACCCGCGTCCGACCTCGATTACCGATTGGTTAAGGGAATGGCTGGCGCCGAAAAAATCAAGCACGATTCGGTCGGGCCCACTGGTTCGAAACATTCGGGGCTTGTCCGGATTCCCGTCGGTCAAGACATCGATCTGCACCTTGCCACCCGGTAACGCCGTGAATGTGACATCGGTAATAAGAGCGCCGGACTGGGCGTTCAACCCGTGCGAGACACAGAACATCGCCAGCAGGCCTATCCCGCGGGAGAGCTGCCTGAGATGCCGAATAACCCCCAGCCGATTCATAGACTCGAATGTACTTGAATTCAAAACGAATTACCCGTCCGTCCGTAACTCTGTCTGTCTGGTCTCCCAGCGTCCAGAGGCCCCTTGGACCAATTCTTCAATATCGAGACGGCCCGCTGTCTTGTCGATTCCGACGATTCTTCCAATGTTCTGTCCGAGGTAGGAGCCCATCACAACCCGGTGAATTTGCCCATCCGGCGCACTGATTAATGCCCAGACATCGTTTTCAAGTTCCATGGTCCCAAGCAACTTTAAAGCATCCAATGGAAATTGCTCCAGGAATTCCTTCGCGCGATCAACGTCGGGGGCAAGTGGATCAGGCCCCAGCTCCGTCGCGGCTGCTAATTCTTCCTTGCCGAACACATTGCTGGGCGCAAACGGATCCTTGCTTTCATCTACCGAATACATCACCGATATCACCGGCGGCTGCTCGGGTATAGGATCAACCTTCGGAACGGCATCGCGATGCAGGGTGGTCACGTAACGCTCGAGATCCTCAAGTGTTCGCTGCTCCGAGCAACCTGTCAGCGCACCCAGCGCCAGAGCGGAAGCTGCAAACGGCAAGCCACTTTTAAAGATCCGATAAATCATTATCTAGACCCCCTCTGGCAGATAACTGTAGGTCTGCAGCATAAGCGAAGCCTTAACCTCACCGTCCTCCTCGCCCACTAGCGAGAGATCACCCACTGTGACGATGCGAGACATCCGGGCCAGGTCGCTCACAAAATTTGCAATTTGATGATAGCTGCCTCTTACCTCCACACGTATCGGTAAGGAGGTGTAAAACGCTTCCAGCTTCTGGGCCTGCGGGTCAAAGACGCTGAATTCCAGGCCCCGTCGGGTGCCTGCCTCCGTAATATCCACAAGCAGAGACGGCACCTCTGTACTGTCGGGCAGCTTTTGCAGCATTTCCGCGAGCAGTTCCTCTATCTCTACCATCTGCGCTTTGTAGGCCGGCAGATTAACGACCATACCTTTCTTCGTACTGAATGCCTGTTTCAGCTCAATCTCTTTTTTACCAGCGGACTCGAGCGTCAGACGCTGATCGCCCAAGACAAAGTGCCAACCGCCGTATGCAAAAAGGAGGCAGCCCAACAACGCCATCACGATTACGAACCAGCCCGGCCA
>JAYNKS010000054.1:10070-10591 GCA_038111345.1 Gammaproteobacteria bacterium
TCGATCCGCTTTAGGTCATCCTGCCAACTCATGTCTGAATAAACCCTTTGTAGCTCACGGTTTCGCTGGGGCGCCGCCAGTCAGCGCATTTGCCTGAGGGGTCGACACCGACAGCTCGAATTCCTGAGTCTCGCCCACATTGATGATGTTGAGCTCGGGTCGATCAAATGACGGTGTGCCGGTGAGCTGTTTCATCAGCGCCGATATTCGCGAACTCGACTGGGCGACCCCTTTGAGCTCAACCCCGGCGGCACTTCTTTTCAATGAGGAAAAGAAAACCCCCTCAGGACTCGAATTCGCCAGCTCAGTCATGCCCAGAACCAATTTAGTCCGCTCTTCCTCCAGTTCTCTTATCACGGCCATCCGCGCCATGAGTTCATCTTTGCGCTTTTGGATATCCCGGATTTCACGCAACTGCTTTTCCACACGAGAGATAGCCTGCTGAAGGAATTGGTTTCGACTGTTCTGATAGTTAAGGTCACTGTTCTGCTTCCACCAGACGCCGCCCAGCGTGCCCAGGG
>JAYNKS010000055.1:0-10527 GCA_038111345.1 Gammaproteobacteria bacterium
AAGCACGTGAGGGGCGCTATCGCTGGTTCCGGGATCAGGTCAGTAAGGATGACGTCTTGCTCACCGCACATCATGGCGATGACCAAGCGGAGACGCTCTTGTTCCGACTGATGCGAGGCGCATCGGTCAACGGCTTAGGCGGCATTCGACCCCTATCTGAAGTCGCCGATCTGACCATATTGCGCCCGTTACTTGAGTGCAGTCGACAGGAGATTCTGGGGTATGTTCAAACCTGGAAGCTTGACTACCTGGTTGATCCTAGTAATTTGAACACGGCCTTCGATCGAAATTTTCTTCGTCATGAGGTGATTCCAGCGCTTGAGAAGCGGTGGCCCAGCACGAAGCCGATCTTGGCGCGAACCGCTCAGAGCCTCTGTGAGACTCAGGCCTTGCTGGACGAAGTAGCCATCGATGATCTTGAGCGCTGTAGGCAGGTAGATCATGGATGTCGATTCTTCGTTTTCGATGCGATCAGTCGAAGAGCCCTGCTGACGCTTAGTGAGCGCCGTCGGCAGAACGTGTTGCGCTTCTGGCTTCGTGAAACGGGCGGCATCACGGCGACCGAGAAGGCGCTCGCCGAATTCATCAGGCAGCTTCAATCGGGGGCGTCCGCGCCGTTGATGCATTTCAATGGATCCCTCGGCCCCCGGTCTGTGCGGGTTTTCCGCAACGGGGTGTTCTTGCTTCCCGAATCCGAGTCATCAATGTTGGCGGACCGTCCGCAGACCGAATCATGGGATGGGTCGAACGTCAGGATGAATGGTGTGGATGTTTTGCTCGAGGCTCGCCCGGTATTGGGAGCCGGCGTGCGACGGGATTGTATAGAGGGTCGGAATCTGGAATGGCGGTGGAGGAAAGGCAGAACGGCACTACGGCCGGCAAACGGGTCGGGTCGCTCTAGACGCCTGAGAATCCTCTTCCAGGAAATGGGTATCCCCCCATGGGAACGCGAGAGAATGCCGATGCTTTTTGCCGATGGAGAGTTTGTTTGCGTCCCCGGACTGGTTATTGACCAAGCCTTCGCCGCTTCGCGTGATGTTCCGGGCCTGAGGCTGGAACTGTCCGATTTGCGAAGTACTGGCGTAAGACCGGTGCGCTGATTGTCGGCGCCCCAGGTCTTCTGTTATCCTAACCAGCCGTCGGGCCTGAGTCGCAGCTACCACCGGTAGCAGTCATTGCGAAGCCCAAGTGCCCGGAACAATAAAAAGCAATATGCCCGGCGGAAACCCCCCTAAATACGCATTCATTACCGGTGGCGTTGTGTCGTCGCTGGGTAAGGGATTGTCAGCCGCATCCCTTGGCGCGCTTTTAGAGGCCCGCGGTCTCTCTGTCACGATGGTGAAGTTGGATCCGTACATCAACGTGGATCCGGGCACCATGAGCCCCTTTCAGCATGGAGAGGTATTTGTTACCGACGATGGTGCCGAAACCGATCTTGACCTGGGGCACTATGAGCGTTTCGTTCGCACGCGGATGGGTCGGAACAATAACTTCACGACAGGCCAAATCTACGACACGGTCATCAGGAAGGAGCGGAGAGGCGATTTCCTTGGCGGAACGGTGCAGGTCATTCCGCATATCACGAATGAGATTAAGGAATCAGTCGAGGCTGCCGCGGCTGGGTTCGATGTCTGTCTGGTAGAGATTGGCGGTACGGTTGGGGATATTGAGTCTTTGCCGTTTCTCGAAGCCATTCGACAGATGCGCATCGAGCTGGGCCGTGAGAACACGATTTTTCTGCACTTAACGCTTGTTCCGGCGCTTGCAGCAGCCGGCGAGTTGAAAACCAAGCCGACCCAGCATTCGGTGAAGGAGTTGCGAAGCATCGGTATCCAGCCGGATGTCGTTCTTTGTCGTGCGCAAAATCCGTTGCCAGAAGATTCCCGGCGGAAGATCTCGCTTTTCACCAACGTCGAGCTTTCTTCGGTGATATCCGCGGAGGATGTATCCAATATCTATTCGATCCCCCGCCGCTATCACGAGCAGGGATTGGATTCGATCGTGGTGAAACACCTTGGCTTGCGCACGTCAGATGCGAACCTCGCCGAATGGGACGCCGTGGTCGCCGGTATGGACGGCCCCGAGCGCGAAGTGGTTGTGGGCATGGTCGGGAAATATGTCTCGCTCACTGAGTCCTACAAGTCATTGTCCGAAGCCCTCGTTCACGCCGGAATCGTCAATCAAGTCCGTGTTCGAGTCGAATACTTTGATGCCGAAAGCTTTCAGACCGTAGCAGATGCGCGCAAGGCGTTATCGTCGGTCGATGCGGTTCTGGTACCGGGAGGCTTTGGGGAGAGGGGGACCGAAGGGATGATTCGCGCGGTCGAGTTTGCCCGAACGGATCAGGTGCCTTACTTGGGCATCTGTCTTGGCATGCAGATTGCCGTGATTGAATTTGCGCGTAATGTCGCGGACATGGCCGGTGCACACAGTACTGAATTCGATTCGTCGACAACCCATCCGGTGGTGGCCCTGGTCACAGAGTGGACGGAGGCGGGGGGCGAGACGGTTGCCCGTTCGGGAGACGACGATCTGGGCGGCACCATGAGACTGGGTGCGCAGGAGGCTCGCCTTTCTGAAGGTTCAAAGGCTGCCCAAATTTACGGATCCACATCCGTTTTTGAACGTCACAGGCATCGTTATGAGGTCAATAATCGCTACCGCGACGAGTTGGAAACGCGCGGGCTATGTGTCTCAGGCTGCTCTCAGGATGATCTGGTCGAAATGATTGAATTGCCCAACCACCCCTGGTTTGTGGCCTGCCAGTTCCATCCCGAATTTAAATCCACGCCACGTGATGGCCATCCTCTTTTTGCGGCCTTCATTGGTGCGGCTCGATCCGCAACCGATGCCGAGGTCAGTGCGAAACGGAACGGTTCGGCGTGAACCTGCTTGGGCATTCCGTAGGCCGGGATCAACCTTTTTTTCTGATCGCCGGCCCGTGTGTCATTGAGAGCCTCGATAACGCGCTGGTGACAGCAGACGCGCTTGCAGGGATCGCCGAGGCGCTCGATCTTCGTATTATTTATAAATCGTCCTTCGATAAGGGCAACCGCTCCTCGGGCACGTCATTTCGCGGACCCGGTATTGATGACGGGCTTCGCATTCTTGAATCGGTTCGTTCACAGACCGGATTGCCGCTTTTGACCGACGTGCATACCCCTGAGCAAGCGGTTACCTGTGCGCAGGTCGTAGATGTGCTGCAGACACCGGCCTTTTTGTGTCGACAAACCGATCTCATTGTTGCGGCGGCAAAAACCGGCCGCCCTGTGAATATCAAGAAGGGGCAATTTATGGCGCCTCAGGAGATGCAGGGGGTCGCTGAAAAAGCCAGAGCCGCCGGGGCAACGGAGATCATGCTGTGTGAACGAGGTTCTAGCTTTGGATATCACAATCTAGTGGTGGATATGCGAAGCCTCCAAATCATGGACGGCCTCGGATACCCGGTGGTCTTCGATGCGACACATTCTGTTCAGTTACCGGGAGCAGGCGGTGATCGCTCGGGAGGGCAACGAGAGTTTGTGCCGGTCCTGGCCCGCGCGGCGGTGGGCGCAGGGGTATCGGGACTTTTTATGGAGACCCATATCAACCCTGACGAAGCGCTCAGTGACGGGCCGAATGCCTGGCCGCTTGGTCAATTGAAAGAATTGCTTGAAGACTTAATCGCTATTCATTCCGTCACGCGAAACGCGAAGACCTATTAATTAGATCAGTTCACCAAGACGCTCAGGCTCGCCATGGCTATGACTACAAAGATTTTGGCTGTTCGCGCCCGGGAGATCCTAGATTCTCGCGGGTTCCCCACCCTTGAAACCGAGGTGCATTTGGACAGTGGTGTGATTGGCACTGCCGCAGTGCCGTCGGGTGCATCGACGGGAAGCCGAGAAGCGTTGGAGCTTCGCGATCAGGACGCCGATCGTTTTCTGGGGAAAGGCGTCCAGTTGGCGGTGGCTCATGTTAATGAGCAACTTTCCAATCTGCTGACCGGTCTACCGGCCGAAGATCAAAAGGCATTGGATGAAGCGATGATTGCCCTGGATGGCACCGAGAATAAGGGCAGGCTCGGAGCGAATGCCATTCTGTCGGTCTCGCTTGCGGCCGCTCACGCGGCGGCAAAAGCGTTGCAGATTCCGCTGTTTCGGCATCTCGCCAGCCTTCACGGTAATGTCGAACCGTCTCGATTGCCTGTCCCCCAGATGAATATCCTAAATGGCGGGGCTCACGCAGATAACAATGTGGATTTCCAGGAGTTCATGGTGCTGCCTACCGGCGCCAAGAGCTTTCAGCAGGCGCTTCGAATGGGTGCTGAGATCTTTCACCACCTGAAGCATAAGCTCTCCGCGCAGGGCTTGCAGACCGCAGTGGGTGACGAGGGTGGCTTCGCACCGGATTTGGCTAGCAACGAGGAGGCCGTGATCCTCATTCTTTCGGCTATTCAAGCAGCGGGTTACGGTATACCAAAAGATGTTCACCTTGGTCTGGATGTGGCGAGCTCGGAGTTTTTTGAGGATGGGGTCTATCGATTGAAATCCGGGGCAAGTGCTTTCTCAAGCGTCGAGTTCATTGGGCTCATCGATGAGTGGGTGAAGAAGTTTCCTATCATCTCAATCGAAGATCCGCTGGATGAAGGTGATTGGGAGGGTTGGGAGAAGCTTACCCAGCGCCTCGGGCAGACTGTGCAACTCACCGGCGACGACCTGTTTGTAACGAATCCTGCTATCCTGCGGGAAGGCGTTAAACGAGGTGTTGCCAACTCCATATTGATCAAGGTTAATCAGATCGGAACGCTGAGTGAAACGCTGGAGGCGGTCCGGTTTGCGCAACAGAACGGCTACGGCGTGACCGTCTCCCATCGATCGGGGGAGACAGAAGACACCACAATTGCTGATTTAGCAGTGGCGGTGGGGGCAGAGCAGATCAAAACCGGATCGCTCTGTCGTTCAGAGCGGGTCGCGAAATACAACCGCTTATTGTGGATTGAGCGGGAGCTGGGCGCCTCGGCACGCTACGCTGGTGCTCAAGCGTTCGCCCATCTGGAACGATCGGACGCATGATCCGAGCGATACCGAGTCAATGCTGCTAAGAGGACTTCTATTTAGCTTGGTGGCAGTGGTGGTGGGGCTACAGTATGCGCTTTGGTTTGGAAAGAGTAACGTCATCGATCTCGTCCGGCTCCGGCAAACCGTGGACACGCTTGAGATAGAAAACGTCACTTTGCGGGCGCGCAATGATCAACTGCATTCAGATGTGAATGAAATCAAGAACCGGATGGAGGCCATAGAGGCCCGCGCTCGCGAGCAGCTCGGGCTCATTCTGCCCGGGGAGACTTATTTTCAGATCGTAACGCCCCCTGCCCAGGAGTGAGCGCAAGGCCTCCGATCGCTTTCGATTTAGTCGCTCGCACTCAAGACCGGGTAGGGTAAGGCGTCAGTCGAACACCTCACGCCATTCAAAAGACCCGTCCTGGATGTCAATTCAGGAAGACTTTTTGCCGGCACGCTCGCCAGGATCCAATCGCGTTCACGTGCTGCGTCCCAGACGCTATCGACAATTTCTGCGGGATATTGCTCCGAGTCGATCTCAAGGGTGGTCTTGGCGCCGGCAACGAGGCCGGTGGGCGCTTGTGAGTTAAGCAGAATCATGCGTTGCTTGGTTTTCCCAAGGTATCGAACGCGAGCGACGATCTCCTGGCCCGGGTAGCAGCCTTTCTGGAAACTAACCCCTCCAGCTAGATCAAGATTAATGGACTGCGGTATGAAAACCTCCGAGGCGGAGGCGTTGATAAGCGGCACGCCAGTGCGTATCAAAGCAATTCGATTTTCGATGTCCTGCACAAGAGGGGTTTCAGCCTCCGGGTTGGGTGACCCTGCTATTGCTGAGGTGAGCTCAATCGTCAGGGGGAGTTGAGCGTGGGTAAAGACAGAGCGTGACGAAGTGACGCGATTCGAGTGCGAATCTGGGAGATGAATAACAAGATGCAAGTCGGGCTGGCTATCGATTTGGACCCTCGCACGCATGCGATAAAGCGTCAGACGCTTTTTCACGGCCTCGGACAACGATCCGTCAACGGCCACGAAGATTCCGTTTTCAGAGAGACCCAAAATTAGGGTGGCAACGAGTCGACCTTTGGGGTTGCAATAGCCAGCCCAGGTCCATCGCCCGGCCTCGATTGCCGTAATATCTACGGTGAGTTGACTCTGCAGAAAGGCCGTTGCATCAGGGCCGGATAACTCGAGAATTTCAGTGGTCATATAAGGACGGGTTGGGCGTTTTGGTCTGCAGGCATTCTGCGAACGCGCCGTTCACAAAACGTCGGGTACATTCGACCCCGTTTGGCAGCGTTTGGGCATTGAAAAACAGGCGGAAGTTCTGCAAAATCACGGTTGTTGCACTGCACAAAAAATGCGATCGACGGACAAATCTAGCACACCCGAACGGGCGGCCGGGCCCGCACCGTTAAAGGATAAGGTGCTGGGGGATCGGTCAACCGTTTCTCCTCAGCAGCCCGTGCCGAAAGAGGTGGGTGGCCCGAGCGGTCCGGAGCCGACGCGCTATGGAGATTGGGAGCGAAAGGGCCGCTGTGTTGACTTTTAACCAGGGGTTCCTGCGTCCGCCTCGATCATTTAACCGCCAGTACTAAAAAATAATGAGTGTTGACAGCCGCAGGCCCATCTCACCGCACCTTCAGGTCTACCGGCCGCAGTTGACGGCGGTGCTCTCAAGTTTGCACAGGTTGTCCGGCTTAGCGCTGGTTCTGGCCGCCGTCGGACTGGCCGGTTGGGTAATAACCATTGCACTGGGTCAGGGCGCGTACGCGGCTTATCAAAAGTTCCTTGTGTCACGAATGGGTCAGGGTCTCTTGGCCTTTGCTGTGGTCGCCTTTTTCTATCATTTGGGCAACGGTGTCCGGCATCTTGCCTGGGACGCCGGCTATGGATTTGACCTGCGTAACGTCTATCGGTCCGGATGGCTCGTGATCGCGTTTGTCGTCATCGCCTGCCTGTCGGTTCTCGTTGTTTGGGTCTAAATTGAAGGGGTCGGTTCTCACATGAGTCGCTCACGATCAGGTCATTCGGGACTAAACCATTGGCGAATACAGCGCTGGTCCGCTTTGCCGCTGGCGCCACTCGGCCTTTGGTTCATCTTTCAGATGCTTTTTCTGGAAGATTCAGGCTTCGTCGCCGTACGGGAGTGGGTCAGCACGCCCTACAACGCGATTGCCTTAGGTCTACTCCTGTTCTTTTTGATGACCCACGCAATACTCGGGCTTCAGACCGTGATCGAAGATTACGTTCGAGGAGTTTGGCGAGGGGTTCTGATTGCCGCTAGCCGCATTCTGGGTGTCTTACTCGGAAGCGTGGCGATCATGGCGATTGTCACTATTTAGTCGGGAGTCAGCGTTGTCAACAACCACTTACGAGACGGTTCACCATCAACATGACGTGGTGGTAGTGGGCGCCGGCGGTTCAGGCCTGCGTGCCTGTCTGGGTTTGGCCGAAGCCGGATTGAAGACGGCCTGCGTAACCAAGGTTTTTCCCACGCGCTCCCATACTGTCGCTGCCCAGGGTGGAATGAGTGCGGCGCTCGCCAATATGGGCGAAGACGACTGGCGCTGGCACATGTACGACACCGTGAAGGGGTCGGACTGGCTCGGAGATCAGGAAGCCATCAGTTTCATGTGCAAGGAAGCGCCATCGGCCGTCATCGAGCTAGAGCATTACGGCGTTCCTTTTTCGCGCACCGCTGAGGGAAAAATCTATCAGCGAGCATTTGGCGGGATGACAACGCATTTTGGTCAGGGTCAGGCTCAACGAACCTGTGCGGCAGCAGACCGCACGGGTCATGCCATTTTGCACACCTTGTACCAGCAGTCGATCCGCCAGAAAGCGGAGTTTTTCATCGAATATTTCGCTCTAGATCTCATCATGGAGGATGGCGTGTGCCGAGGCGTCCTCGCCTGGTGCCTTGAGACTGGGCAACTTCATGCGTTTTGGGCCAATCAGGTCATCCTCGCGACGGGTGGCTACGGGCGCGCTTATTTCTCAGCCACGTCTGCGCACACCTGTACCGGTGACGGCAATGCGATGGTACTCCGGGCGGGTCTGCCCCTTCAGGATATGGAGTTTGTTCAGTTTCATCCCACGGGCATTTACGGCTCTGGCTGTTTGATCACGGAAGGCGCTCGGGGAGAGGGCGGCTTCCTTACAAATGCAGACGGCGAGCGATTTATGGAGCGATACGCGCCGAACGCCAAGGATCTCGCCTCTCGCGACGTGGTCAGCCGCTCTATGACGATGGAAATACGCGCCGGGCGCGGCGTGGGGAACGATGGGGATCATATCTTCCTTCATCTGGAGCACCTCGGACCGGATATCCTCGCTGACCGCTTGCCGGGAATATCGGAGACGGCACGGATATTTGCTGGCGTCGATGTAACCAAGGCGCCGATTCCGGTCATTCCCACCGTGCACTACAACATGGGCGGGATCCCGACGAATATTCATGGCGAATGCATGGGCAACGCCGCCGGTGACGATCTCGCTGTGATCCCCGGTCTAATGGCGATTGGGGAAGCGGGTTGTGTATCCGTCCATGGCGCGAATCGTCTGGGATCAAACAGCTTGCTGGATTTAATTGTTTTTGGTCGCGCGTCGGCGCGTCAGGCGGCGAAGATTGCCTCCGGCAAGCCGCTACCAGCTAGGGGAGAGAGCGCTCTTTTCGAAGCGTCGATTGCCCGTCTCGATAGGCTTCGGCACGCAAAGGGCGACTCATCGACGGCCTTGGTTCGTTTGAAGATGCAGCGCGCCATGCAATCCAACTGCGCCGTCTTTCGAAATGAGCACGTGCTGAGTGAGGGGGTCCAGGAAATTGAAGATACGTTGGAAATGTTCGCAGACTTGCGAACTGCCGACCGCTCCATGATCTGGAATACTGATCTTGTCGAGGCGCTTGAGCTTGATAATCTGCTTGCTCAATCCAAAATAACCGTGCATAGCGCTCTAGCTCGAAAAGAGAGTCGCGGTGCCCACGCGCGAGACGATTTTCCTGATCGCGACGATCAGAACTGGCTGCATCACACCAATGGCCGTTTGGTCGATGGGCGGGTGGCTTTATCCTATCGGCCAGTGGTGCTTGAGACGGGAACGCACGAGGTAGAAAGTATCCCGCCGAAGGCGAGAGTCTATTAAAACGGTGATTTATGGCTGAATTTCGACTCCCAAAAAACTCTCGGGTGACTCCGGGGCAGCGCCACAACTCCCCGGAGGGAATGAAGACGCCGCAAAAGTTCGAGATCTACCGCTGGAATCCGGATCAGGACGAGCCTCCGAGACTGGATGAGTTTTACATTGATCTCGCCACCTGCGGACCAATGGTGCTCGATGCCATTATTAAGATCAAAGGGGAGGTGGATTCGTCTTTAACCTTCCGCCGATCCTGTCGGGAGGGTATCTGCGGTTCGTGCGCAATGAATATAAACGGCGTCAACACGCTCGCGTGCACGCAGTCGATTGGCGACTTGAGCAAAACCATCAGAATTTATCCGCTTCCTCATATGCCGGTGATCAAGGACCTCGTGCCGGATTTAACCCATTTCTTCGAGCAACATCGGTCAATAGAGCCCTGGCTGAAGGCGGACGAGACCGCTTCGACTACCGAGCGGCTCCAAACCCTGGAAGATCGAGAGAAACTAGACGGACTTTATGAGTGCATCCTTTGCGCCTGCTGCTCCACGAGTTGCCCCAGCTATTGGTGGAACTCAGACACTTATCTGGGACCGGCTAATTTGCTTCAGGCCTACCGATGGATTGCCGACAGTCGCGATGAGGCCACCGAGGAGCGTCTTAGCAAGTTGAATGACAGTTTCGCGCTGTATCGTTGCCATACGATCATGAACTGTACTAACGCATGCCCCAAGGGACTCAACCCCGGTAAAGCCATTGGGGCCATAAAGTCGCTTATTTCCAAGGGCGGTAATTGACCGGGACGGACGGTGAGCGTCGGAACCGTTTGCTATGGCGAACGAGGCGTGGCGCGAGAGAGTTGGACGGTCTGCTGATGCCGTTTGCAGAATCGATTTTGAGCGCGGGCGGCTCAGACCAGGTAGCGCTGTTCGAAGAGTTTCTGGCCTTTCCGGATCCGGTTATTCTCGACTGGGTGTTTGATCGGCAGGTCCCTGAAGATCCTGCGATGGCACAGCTGGTGCAGCAGATCCTGAAGTTTTCGCGGGCCCATCGGCCGTAGCTGGTTTATCTATCGCACTGGCGCACGGGCTTGAGAACCGTATCGTGGCTATGGTGTGGGTCGGCGTGGGGATAGTCCAACGTGTAATGAAGGCCTCTGCTCTCCTTACGAGCAGCTGCTGAGCGCACGATAAGTTCCGAGACCAGCACCAGGTTTCTTAACTCCAGAAGATCCTGATTGACCGTAAAGTTGCTGTAGAAATCCCGTATTTCTTCACTGAGGACTTTTAACCGATTGGCTGCGCGTTGAAGTCTGCGAGAAGTGCGCACAATCCCGACGTAGTCC
>JAYNKS010000056.1:0-10415 GCA_038111345.1 Gammaproteobacteria bacterium
GCCCTGTTTTCGCTCGGCCTCCGCCGCCTTTCGGCCGATGAAATCGACGTCTTTGTTAAATGCGATGAAGCGATCCATGCCCGTTTCGGCTGCGGTGTAATCTGGCGAGAACTCGCTTAACCAACTGCCAAAAAACTTATCGAGGCGAAGGCTCATCATGGCGCGCATACCAAACGGCCGCATGCCGTGCTTTTGGCCCTCGGTCCACAGGGTATCCCACAACGCGCGTTGACTCATCGCGTCGGTATAAATCTCAAAGCCGAGATCCGCGGTATAGCTGACCCGCTGAACAATACAGTCACACATACCGACGGTCATGGGTTTAACGTCCATGAATCTAAACGCATCAGCGGATACATCATCGCGGGTCACAGCGCTAAGCACGTCTCGCGCGCGCGGTCCTGCAATCTGGAAACCCGTGCGCCGATCCGAGATGTTCTCAAGCGTAACGCCCTGTTCTAGATTCTGGCGAAACCAACGCTCGTGAGCCGCCTGATATCCATACGATGCTGTCAACTGGAATTCGTCTTCTGCTAGAGACGATACCGTGAAGTCTCCGATCAAACGGCCCGCGGGAGAAAGCATCGGCGTGAGGCTGATTCGGCCCGGTTTCGGAATTCGCCCGGCCATGATGCGATCCAGCCATTGTCTTGCGCCCTCACCACGCAGTAAAAACTTTCCGAAGTTTTGCACCTCGTTAATGCCGACCGCCTCGCGCACCGCCATGACTTCCCGACGAGTGGCTTCAAAGGCGTTAGAGCGTCGGAACGACGGGGTTTCGTAGAGCGGCTCACCCTCGAGCGCGAAGTAGTTCGCCACTTCAAGACCAAACTGCTGACCGAAAACCGCCCCGAGGGATTTCTGAATATCGTAGACCGGTGTGGTTCTGAACGGTCTGGCGGCAGGTAACTCCTCGTTGGGATAGCTGACCGAGAAGCGGTTTTGGTAGTTTTCGATGACCTTGGGCAAGGTGTAGCCTGGCGTCGTCCACGTGCCGAACCGGGCCACATCGAGCGCGAAGACGTCGCGCTCCGGCTCGCCATCCACCATCCATTGGGCGAGAGTTAAACCCACGCCGCCGCCCTGGCTAAATCCAGCCATTACGCCACAAGCCGACCAATAGTTTTTAAGACCGGGGACCGGACCAACCAACGGGTTGCCGTCCGGAGCAAAGGTAAAGGGGCCATGGATGACCGTTTTCACCCCCGCTTTCTCAAGAACCGGGAAGCGCTTGTAGGCAAACTCGATCGAGTCACTGATCTTATCGAGATTATCCGGCAGAAGTTCATGACCGAAGTCCCAAGAGGTCCCGTCAACCGCCCAGGGCTTACACCCTTGCTCATAAAAACCGATACAAAGCCCGCGACCCTCCTGACGCAGATAACTCTCACCACCAGGGTCCATCACGTGGGGATGCTCGACGGCGCGCTCGTAAATGTCCGGAATGTCGTCCGTTACAACATACTGATGCTCCATCGGATGCAGCGGCAAATAGACCCCGGCCATCGCCCCGACTTCGCGAGCCCACAAGCCCCCGGCATTCACGACGTGCTCAGCGATCAGGACACCCTTGTCGGTCACCACCTCCCAGCTGCCGTCGCTCCGCGGATTGGTCTGCGTCACCATCGTATACAGTTCAATCTCCGCGCCATTCATGCGCGCGGCCTTGGCATAGGCATGAGTGGTGCCGGCGGGATCCAAGTGGCCATCTAAAGGGTCGTACAGCCCACCCAAAACGCCCTCAATATTGGTCACCGGCGCGACATCGCGGATCTCGTTCGGCGACAGGACCTCGGTCTCAAGACCCATATAACGATGCTTGGCACGCTCGGCCTTGAGCATATCCATTCGCTCCGGGGTATCCGCTAGCGTGACCCCGCCCACATGATGCAATCCGCAAGACATGCCCGTAAGCGCCTCGAGTTCTCGGTAGAGTTTGATGGTGTAGCCCTGCAGCGCCGCCATGTTGGTGTCGCCGTTTAGTGTGTGAAAGCCACCCGCCGCATGCCAGGTCGAACCTGAGGTCAGCTCGGATCGCTCAAGCAACACGACATCCGCCCAGCCGAGCTTGGTCAGGTGATAAAGCACCGAGCAGCCGACCACGCCGCCGCCAATCACGCAGACCCGCGCGTGAGTTTTCATTTGGAATCCCCTAAGATGTTTTGCAAGCCCTTGACCGCCACACCCAGCAGCGCGTCACAGCAAACAGTAACGGCCGGTTCCATCCGAGGCAAGAAAAAAAGCGAGACAGCGCTGCGATTGATAAGACCATGGCAACAAGGTGGGTGTAACCAGGGCGTGCAACCCCCAGCAACTTTGAGGGGAATAAGGAGAGATTGAACGCGACCGAATCTTCCGCCTCGAACCTCAAGGAAATCTAAACGATCGTAACGCGTTAGGGGTCCTGTAACTTCCGAGCTTTTTCAAGGACCTGTGCACTTAAGCCCGATTTATAGTCAGCAAGCCGTTGTCTGAGAGCCTCGTCAGCGGTGGCAAGAATCTGCGCCGCCAGAATTCCGGCATTCGTCGCGTTGTCGATCGCCACGGTGGCCACAGGTACGCCCGCCGGCATTTGCACAATCGACAGCAACGCGTCTTCCCCGGCAAGCCGGGTGGCGCTGATAGGCACTCCAATGATGGGCAGCACGCAGAGCGACGCCACCATGCCAGGAAGATGGGCGGCTCCGCCAGCGCCAGCGATGATGACACGCAGACCACGACCCTCCGCGTTACGCGCGTAATCAAAGAGACGATCCGGAGTACGATGAGCGCTAACGATAGTGATCTCAAATGGCACATCGAGCTGGGTGAGGATGTCCCCGGCCGCACGCATGACGGGCAAGTCCGAGTCACTGCCCATGATGATGCCTACGGTCGCCTTCATGATTTACCCACCTTACTGAAACCCTCCGGGGGTTGAAATGTATCACTTTGGAGCTTGCGTAATCCGCTCTTGGCGTGACCGAGCGCTTCTTCAACGGTCTCGCCGAGCGCGTTGACGTGGCCCATTTTTCTTCCGGCACGAGCCTCTTTTTTGCCGTACCAGTGGACAGTGACCTCACCTGGCGCTTGTAATCGCATGGTGTACGGAGCCCCCGTATGGGCGCTTGCCAAGCGGTCTTCGTAAAGCAGATTCAGCATCACTGCGACAGGTGCTTGGGCCTCTATCGACGCTACCGGTCGACCGCAAATCGCCCGCAGGTGCTGCTCGAACTGATCGCAGGCAAATCCCTCCATCGTGAGGTGTCCCGAGTTATGCACCCGTGGAGAAATCTCATTAATGAAGATCTCCCCTGTCGTGCTGATAAAAAGTTCTACGGCGAATACACCCACGGCGTCCAGCGCCTCAACTGCTCGCACGGCAACATCCAGACAGTCTTCGCGCCGGGCCTCACTGAGCGCTCCGGGACTGATCACCGTACTGACGGCATTCAGCCCGGGATCAAATAGCATGGTGACCGGGGGGTAAGCGCTCGTCTCACCGGATTGGGCCCGGGCCACGACCACCGCCACCTCGGTGCAGCCTTCAAGCGCCGGTTCGATAACGCTGGCAACGGGCCAAAGACCACTCAGCGCATCGGGCTTGAGGAGGATTTGGACGCCTTTTCCATCGTAACCGCCACGACGAGTTTTCTGCACAATCGGCGCGCAAAACCCGCTTTTCTCCAGTTGCGACTGCTCGACGTTTTCGTCAACCAGCATAAACGGCAATGTGGGCAGCCCCTGCTCCTTAAGCCAGGTCTTTTGCAGGCCTTTATCTTTGATCAAACGCAAGGTGCTTACACTGGGGTGCACCTTGATCTCGCCCCGGAGCTCGGCTTGCTCAAGAAAGTCGAGCGTCTCGTCAGGAATCGCCTCCAGCTCGAAAGTTACGACATCAGAGGCTTCGATCAGGCGGGCAACAGCCGAGAGGTCATCCAATGGCGCAACGATGGATTGATCCGCCACGTAGACCGCCGAGCTTGTTGGATCGTCAGTCAGCACCGTAGCCGTGAGACTAATGCGGTGAGCTGCCTCGCAGAGCATCATCCCCAACTGACCCCCGCCCACAATGCCGACGCGATGAAAGCCGGGCTGTCTGCCAGATTGTTTTTCCGTCATCGGCTCAGTTGGGGGTGCTTGTCACTCGGCGGGAAAGGAGGCGTTTCGCAAAGGAATCCCAAAGCGAGAGCCGTTTGCACTGAATCATTATAGCCGTGGGTTCTGGCCGGCGGCCTGGTCGCCACCTCTAACGCGAACGCGCTAACTTCCCATTGCGAATTCGATGAACGGCCCGGTAACGGCCAGCGTTAAGCCCTCCCACTGAAGATTCAAGAACAACCACTTGCCGTCGGGAGAGAAACAAATACCCGAGATCTCACTGCCTCCATTATTCATCGCATTTCTTGCGAGCAAAACGGATTGGCCGTCGGGCTTGAGGATGTGAATACCATTGGGCTCTTTTCCGTCCTCGGCGAGAAAGACATCACCCCACGGGGCGACCGCGATGTTATCCGGCCGATCCAGTGCATCTGCCTGCTCAGCCTGCGCCACAAGCGTCAACTCATCAGGCTCAGAACCACTTCCCACATCAAGACGATAAAGCTGGCCACGACGCGCTGGCCCACCATTGGTTGAGCAAAAATACGCGCTCCGGCCGGCAAAAAAAGCGCCCTCACCTCGCGAAAAGAAAGCGCCGCCTTGTTCATGGGCCTGATCACGCGTGGACTCAAATTCAGCCTGCGGCTCATCGACCGGAACCCACTCCACCACAAACCGCTCGCCGCGCTGGCGGCCCGTCGACAGATCAAATGCATCAACGCCAACGATTTTCAGCGCCTCAAGCGCCCCGGACGAAAACGGCCGCTCCAACGATGAGGGAACGTGTCGATAAATTGCGCCGTCTTTTTTATCTTCCGTCATATAGGAGATGCCGGATTGTGGATCGAAGGCAACCGCCTCATGAGAGAACCGACCCAGCGTCGGTAAAGGCTCAGGAGATTGAAGTTCGACAGCAAAGGGATTACAGAGGAATACAAATCCATGTCCCGCTTCCTCGGTCTCTTCGCAACTCAGCCAACCATAAGGACTTGCACCACCCGCACAGTTGCGCGAGGTTCCCGTCAGCACAAAATTACTTGAGCGAACGTGAGCGTCATCGCGGTCCAGAACGAGTCGGGTGACGCCACCGCCCCGATTGGCCGCGTATCCCATCGCGGGATTCGCCGGACGACCCTCATGAATCTCATGATTGCGCATGAGGATCCAGCTGTGATCAGGTCCTGCAAAACACGCCATACCATCAGGAGCCGGCGGCACGGTAAAGCGATCGGTCATCAGATCACCGGCGCGTTGAAGAATTTGGTAGGAAAAACTGCGTGGCAGTTCCAGAATGCCGCGTGGATCAGCGAGCAGCGGGCCGGGATCCGCGCTGAGTTCATGGCGGTAAAGCCAACCTAACGAGGCAGAGGCTGCAAGCGCGCTGACGCTGGCAGAGACAAACCGGCGGCGTGAAAGCAAATGAGACGAAGTCATCGCGGATCAGTGACCATCGGCCCTTAGGCGTGATCAGGCACCATCACAATCTGAGAGACGACGGCATGAGGAGGCTGTTCAAGTGCAAAGACAATGCAGCGGGCAATGTCATCGGCTTCGAGGCACTGACCGTAGTCGTCATAGAACGTCCTTCCACGCTCTTCGCTGGAAAACCGGGTGGCTGCGAACTCGGTCCGGACCATGCCGGGCAGGACTTCCGATACGCGAATCCCCTTTCCGGCATATTCCTGACGTAAGGTTTCGCTGAATCCGTGCACGGCGTGCTTGCTCGCGGCATAAGCGGCGCAGCCGGCGGCGCCAGTGAGCCCCTGCGTTGATCCTAGATTCACAATATGCCCATCGCCACGATCAAGCATCCCGGGCAACATCAGCGCACTGACCTGCATCAGGCCCGAGACATTGGTTTCAATCGTGCCCAGCCAATCCTGAAGCCGCCCCTGATCAAAACGCTGTCGCCCTCCCACATCGCTGCCGGCGTTGTTGATCAAAATGTCGATCTCTCGCCAGTCCTCGGGCAGTCGGGATAGCAGCGTGTTGACGGATTGCATGTTGGTAACATCAAGCGTAGCTGCCAGAGACTCTCCGGGTAACGCCTGCATCGCCTGGTCGAGTGCCTCTTTGCGTCTGGCGCATCCAATGACGCGAACGCCCTTTTCGATCAACATGTTGGCCGTCGCCAGGCCGATACCGCTGCTGGCTCCCGTAATTAAGGCCGTCTTACCCAAAAGCGTACTCATGACCACTCCGCTATGAAACGAAAGGAGTCGTGAAGTATAGAAGCCAGTCCGCCAGACGCCGACCGCGCGTGAGAACCTTTAGCTATCCAGACCCAATTCTTTGAGTTTACGGGTCAGGGTGTTTCGTCCCCAGCCGATCCAGGCCGCCGCTTCCTGCTTTCGACCACCGGTAAAGTGAAGCGCCGCTTTGAGCAACACGCGCTCAAAATCCGGGCCAAATTCGGCCAATATGTCCTTCTGACCGCTCGATAGCCTGCCGGCGGCGGCCTTTTCGAGTAGTTGCTGCCAGGATTCTGCACTGCCTATTGCCTCGCCTGCTTGCGAGTAGTCCGCCGGCAGATCCGCGAGCGTCACGGTGCGACCCGGTGCAATCACGGTCAGGCGTCGGCACGTGTTCTCGAGCTCCCGCACATTACCGGACCACGGCGCCCTCATCAGTCTGGCGAGTACATCCTCGTCGAGACGTTTGGGCTCAACATTCAGTTCGTTTGCTGCTCGACCCAAGAACACTTCAGCGAGGGCCGGAATGTCTTCTCGACGCTCGCGCAAGGGAGGGAGGTCGATGCCAATCACATTAAGCCGGTGATAAAGATCCTCGCGAAAGAGACCGGCTTCGACGCGCTGTGGCAGATCCTGATTGGTCGCCGCGATGACGCGCACATTGGCAACCAGTTCCTGGTGTCCGCCCACGCGAAAAAACGTGCCGTCAGAAAGAACGCGAAGCAGTCGCGTCTGCAAATCAAAAGGCATATCGCCAATCTCATCCAGGAAGAGAGTGCCTCCTTCCGCCTGCTCGAATCGACCGCGACGTCGCTCCTGCGCGCCGGTGAAAGCCCCTTTTTCGTGGCCAAAAAGCTCGGATTCGAGGAGATCTGCCGGAATAGCAGCAGTATTGATTGCCACAAATGGCTTTTTCGATCGTGGACTGTTCTGGTAAATCGCCCGGGCGACGAGCTCTTTTCCCGTTCCAGACTCGCCCGAGATGAGCACATTCATTTGCGAGGCAGAAAGTCGACCGATCATTCGAAACACCGCCTGCATCGATGGCGCCTCACCGATAATCTGACCGCCTGGGGTGCTCGGCGACTGGCCCTCACCATTGCCCGCTTTCTTCTGCAGAGCCCGACCCACCAGCGCAACGGCCGCCTCAAGATCAAAGGGCTTCGGCAGATATTCGAAGGCGCCGCCCTGATATGCCGATACGGCGCTATCCAGATCCGAGTGCGCTGTCATCACAATCACCGGCAACGCGGGAAGTTCATGGCTCAACTGATCCAGCAGCTCCAGCCCGCTGGTCCCGGGCATACGGATGTCGGTCACGATCACATCTGGTGGGTTGGCCTTCGCCTGCGCCAGCACGTCGTCGGCGTTCTCATAAAGCACCGTCTTGAAGCCCGCGTTCGAAAGCGCTTTTTCAAGCACCCATCGAATAGAGGCATCGTCATCCACCACCCAGATCACGGGTTTCGCGCTCATGGCCGTCGACCCATGGGCAGGAAAATGCTGAATTGGGTCTTCCCGGGTTCACTCGTGCACTCGATTACACCATTGTGGCGGCGGATAATCTCTTGTGTGATGGCAAGGCCCAAACCCGTACCGTCCGCCCTGCCCGTCACCATCGGATAGAAAATTCGGTCAATCAGCTGAGAATCAATCCCCGGGCCATCGTCCGTGATGGATGCCTCGACGACGAGGCGATGACGCTGGCCGTGCAGCGTATGCTGACGGCGAATCCTCGTCGTTAGGAGTATGGTCCCACGACTTCCCATCGCCTGCACGGCATTGCGGACGATGTTCAGCACCGCCTGAATCATCTGCTCACGATCGCCAACCAAATCAGGAATGCTCGGATCGTAATCTCGATCGATATCCAGCCCGAGGGGAATCTCGACCAGCGTCAGTTTTCGAACGTGCTCCAGAACCGCGTGCAGATTGAACGGCTCTCTTTTGATGTCGCGATAACCCCCGGTTAAACGATCGACGAGACCGCTGAGCCGATCCGCCTCGTGCGTAATGATGCGCGTGTACTCACGAAGGGTGTTCTGTTTGGGCAATTCACGATCCAACAACTGCGCAGCGCCCCGCAGACCCCCTAGCGGGTTTTTGATTTCATGCGCCAGGGAACGCACCACGTCGCCAAACGCTCCCTGCCGATCCTGGAGCCAGGTCTCCCGGGCAATCTTCTTCAAGTGATCGACTTGATTGAGTTCAATAATCATGAAATCAGACCTTCCGCCCAATGGCAGCGCGGAGACCGTACAGTCCACGTTGATATCGCTCGGCGGATTCGCGCGCCGCAGCGGCGTCTGCCTTAGCGTGGTGGTGGTCCCCTCAGCACCTGCGATAAGGGCCGCCTGCAGGATCATGCCCAGAGGCACGACCTCCATAACCGGCTGCCCCACGGCCCGCTGCGCGCTGATATGCAGCAAATCTTCAGCGGCGCTGTTCATAAACCGTACGGTTTTCGCAGAGTCCGAGAGCAAAACCGCCTGTTTCAGACCATCGAGAACCCGGCTTAAGACCGCACTTTCAGGGATTTCCATTTATTTGCACCATTTTGGTGCAATAATAACAAAGCCCAGGGCGAGTGACCATGGCCGCCCACCCTGAGCCACTGACTACACGCTGTAGTAGAGATCAAACTCCAGAGGATGCGTTGACATACGAAGACGCTGAACATGCTCCATCTTCAACCCGATGTAGGCATCGATCATGTCGTCGCTCATCACCCCACCGACTTTGAGGAACTCGCGATCCGCATTCAGTGCGTCAAGCGCCTGATCAAGCGAATGGCAAACCGTTGGAATTTCGCGCTCTTCCTCCGGCGGCAGATCATAAAGATCCTTATCGAGAGGTCCGCCCGGATGAATCCGGTTTTGAATGCCATCAAGACCGGCGAGCAGCATGGCGGTAAACGCGAGGTATGGGTTTGCCGTTGGATCGGGGAAGCGCACTTCGATACGTCGCGCCTTCGGATTGCTGACATACGGGATGCGGCAAGACGCCGATCGGTTACGGGCTGAGTACGCCAGCATCACGGGTGCTTCAAATCCTGGAACCAACCGCTTGTAGCTGTTGGTGCTGGCGTTGGTAAACGCATTCAGCGCTCGGGCGTGCTTGAAGATACCGCCAATGTAAAAAAGCGCCGTCTCACTCAGCCCACCGTATTCATCACCTGAAAACAGGTTGTTTCCATCTTTGAATATCGACTGGTGCACGTGCATACCGCTTCCGTTATCACCGACCAGCGGCTTCGGCATAAAGGTGGCAGTCAATCCATGGGCGTGAGCGACGTTGTGAATACAGTACTTGTAAATCTGCGTTTGGTCCGCTTTTGCCACTAAGGTGTCGAATTTGACGCCGATTTCGCCCTGGCCTGCGGTGCCGACCTCATGATGGTGTACCTCCACACCGAGGCCCATGTCTTCCATCGCCAGACACATGCTGGATCGCACGTCCTGCAGCGAGTCCACGGGCGGTACCGGGAAGTAACCGCCTTTGACACCCGGCCGGTGCCCGATGTTGCCTTCTTCGTAATCCTTGCCGGCGCTCCACGCCGCTTCGACGGAATCAATGTGGTATGACGCCCCGCCCATTTCGTTGGTCCAACGCACGGAGTCGAAAACAAAGAATTCGGCCTCGGGACCAAAATACGCTGCATCACCAATCCCTGTCGACTTCAGGTAAGCCTCGGCGCGTTTTGCAATCGAGCGAGGGTCACGGTCGTAGCCCTGCATGGTTGCCGGCTCAATAATGTCGCAACGCAGGTTTACCGTGACATCCTGCATGAACGGGTCGACCACTGCGCTAGCCGCGTCAGGCATCAAAATCATGTCGGATTCGTTAATGCCCTTCCAACCGGCGATGGACGAACCATCAAACATTTTGCCTTCTTCAAAAAGGTCGGCATCGACAACAGAGGCAGGCACAGATACGTGCTGCTCCTTGCCATGCGTATCGGTGAAGCGAAAATCCACGAACTTCGCTTTGGCTTCTTTGATGAGCTTTAGCGCATCCTGAGCTGATGACATAAAACGTTTCCTCTACGGTTTGCGTCGCGCTTGAAAACCTGCGCTTAAAACAGGGAGATGCGGCGACTGGTGTTGAACGACTAACGCGTCCCGTAGGTACAGCAAATATCAT
>JAYNKS010000057.1:0-1928 GCA_038111345.1 Gammaproteobacteria bacterium
AATAAAGACGCCGTCAGGGCGTCGGTGTCCGAGGCCGCGCAACGATGTGGCGGCCTGGATATTCTCGTCAGTAACGCGGGTATTTTTTCGGCGAGCCATATGGTCGCAGATATGCCGGAAGCCGATTGGCAGTCCTCGATGGATATCAATCTAACGGGTGCGATGCATGTGGTGCGCGAGAGTATTCCTTTCCTTCGTCTGGGGTGGGAGCCGTCCATCATTTTTATCGGTTCAAAAAATGTGCCGGCACCGGGTCCTGCGGCGGGGGCTTATTCCGTTGCCAAAGCAGGTTTGGCGCAACTCGCACGGGTGTTGGCCTTCGAACTGGCGCCCGATAATATTCGGGTGAATACCGTGCACCCCAACGGGGTTTTTGACACCGCGATCTGGACAGATGAGGTCCTTGAGAGCAGGGCATCGCACTACGGGATGTCTGTAGCGTCGTATCGAAGGAACAATCTACTGGGTAAAGAGGTAAGGTCAGAAGACGTGGCCCAAATGGTCTGCGCCATCGCATCAAAGGCCTTTCGCTGCACCACTGGCGCCCAGGTGCCGATTGATGGCGGTAACGAGCGCGTGATTTAAGTCGCGAGATTAAAGCGTTTGAGGGGAGCGCCTTTTTCATGGGTGGAATAAGACAGCGTTTCGAAGACCTGCTCGCTCCGGCGGGCATTGCTTTGGATGGGAGCAATCCGTGGGACATACAGGTTCACAATGAGGACTTGTTTGGCCGTATTGCTCAACACGGCACGTTGGGCTTGGGCGAAGCCTACATGGATGGCTGGTGGGATTGTGATGCGCTCGATGAGATGATCAGTCGCGCGTTTCGTGCAGGACTGGAGGATCAGGTCCGGAATAACTGGCGTTTTTTCCTGTATATGATGGTCTCTCGATTGTTCAATCGCCAAAGTCGGGCCCGGGCGTTTCAGGTCGGTGAGCAGCACTACGATATTGGAAACGACGTTTTTGAGCGTATGCTGGATCCATACATGAACTACAGCTGCGCCTACTGGGCGAAGGCAAACTCCCTTGAGGCCGCGCAAGAAGAGAAGATGCAGATGATCTGCGAGAAGTTACAGCTGGAGCCAGGAATGCGGGTTTTGGAGGTCGGCTGCGGGTGGGGAGGATTGGCCCGCTGGATGGCCGAACAACACGGTGTTTCAGTGACGGGCGTGACGGTATCCAGAGAACAGGCACAACTCGCGCGCGAGCGATGTATTGATCTGCCTGTGGAGATTCTGCTTGACGATTATCGGTCTATGACCGGAACGTATGATCGAATCGTGTCAGTGGGAATGTTCGAGCATGTCGGGCCGAAAAACTACAGGACCTACTTTGAAAAAACCGCCTCCCTACTGGACGCCGATGGCCTGTTTTTGCTGCACACAATTGGTGCCGGCCGAGACGGCTATGCGACGGACCGATGGATAGAGAAGTACATTTTCCCCAATGGTGTGCTGCCGCCCGCGCCGGATCTCGCCAAAAGAGCCAGCGAGTTTTACACCATCGAGGATTGGCATAACTTCGGTGCCGACTATGATCACACGCTGATGGCTTGGCACCACCGCTTCAATGCCGCGTGGCCAGACCTTAGTGATACCTATGGCGAACGGTTCAGGCGAATGTTTAATTATTATTTGATGGTGTGTGCCGGGTCCTTTCGCTCTCGGGAAAATCACCTCTGGCAGCTGGTCCTTTCGCCGGGCGGGGTGCCCGGTGGGTACCGTGCGCGACGTTGGGTCGTGGGAGAGTAGCGAAGGGCTCGGAATTACCAGCCTCCGCCCCCGCCTCCGCCTCCGCCCCCGCCTGAAGACCCCCCACTAAAACCTGATGAGGAGCCGGGTGCCGTGCCTGCGGACACCACTGTGGTCGCGAGTGAGCTGCCCAACGCGCTCGCAAAGCGAACGGGGTTACGGGCGCTCCAGGAG
>JAYNKS010000057.1:1938-10202 GCA_038111345.1 Gammaproteobacteria bacterium
CTCCAGGAGCGTCCGTGATACCAGCGAGGCTGATAATGACGATCAGGATCCTGCGCGGCTTCGTTAAGGGCGGTGCTGAATTTTTCGGACCACGCTTGATCGACGTCGAGAGCGAGGGCGTAGGGCAGATACTTCTCAAACAATAACAACTGCTCGTCTACCGAGCCCAGGGTATTCAGTCGGTTCTTCTCAGCGGTCGCTAGATATTTTTTGAAACCTTCGATTTCATCCATCACCTCGCGCCCCGCCCGGGTGGGCGCCTTGAGGAGGAAATAAAAAAGCACGTTGATGCCAATGAGCATGGCAAGAACGAAGACGATGGCTAGACTGCTTTCCGTCAGGTAGGCGAAAGTAATATTGCCCAGACCGCTGACCGTCGCAATGAAGCCGAAGAGCAGCGCCTGAACGCGTCGTCCCTGCTTCCAGATCCCTCGAGCCGCGAACAAGAACGCGAAGAACACCACAATAGGGATACCTGAGCCGACTAACAGGGGCAGGTTATCGCTCACGGCCGTAACTGCGATCATCGTCAGTACAGAGAGTGCGAGACCCGGCATCAGCCATCGACCGTTGCGAAAGAAAAAATGCTTATGATATTCAGCCTCCAGTCTTACCTTTAACGCATCGCGGGCCCCGCTGATTTTCTTGTGGTGCGTTTTTTTCAACTCCAGTGTTTTTTGCGCTCCAAGCAGTTTTTCAAAAAGTACTTTTTCTCCGAAGGAGAGGGACGCATCATCACCCTCGTCATCCCTCTGGATGAACGTTTTGTTGCCCAATTCTTCGGCAATTTGGATGCGACCCTTTACCGCCATGCTGATGAGTGCAGTTGAGAAGACCCGATTATCAAAACCCATTCTTGTGATGTAACGGGTAGCAGCGGGCGAGAGATTTTTGGGGGGTTCAAACCGGGGGAAAATCGTTCCGCCTGTTGGGTCGCGACCCACCCGATGCCATGCCCAGAGAAAGTAAAGTAACACGACAACGAGACCGACGGTTCCCAGCACCAGCGCGGTATTGTCGTCAAAGAAAAAGCCCAAGCGCTCGCGCGTGCCAGGCTGGGTGACGAAGCCTTTTGGCCATCCAACGACTATGGTCAAGCCTGACCCTGGACCCAGCGCTCGGGTCGTTGCAAATCGACTCTCGCCCGCACCTGTCGTCTGCGACTCGAAATGTCGACCGGTGGCACCGACGGGGCCGGTGTAGGCGGTGGTCTGTATGTTCTGTGGACCTATCCCTTCCGGCAGACGCACCGTGGCAGTAGCCGAATCGATGGTGAATTCCCAATCGTGTCCAGTGACGTTCCAGTACAACTCGTCCTGGTTCTCGAAAAACCCGATTTGTCTTTTGGTCTGATAGGTCAGGGAATAGGTGTATCGTCCCGGCGAAAGGTAGCGATCGCTACGCCCCATGTAGATCCGAACTCCATTGCTGAGGCTCTCCGTGTGAAAGTCCTCGTCGCGGCCGTCCCGCTGCACGCGGATCAGATCAAAGGCCACCTTGCGGGTATTGCCCGCGACGTCTTTGTAGCGGGTTGGAAAGTCACGATAGATACCGCGACGAATTTTATTACCCTCTGCCAGAACGGCGATGGTTTCGGTTACGGTGACTACGCCATTGGCATCAACGGCAATGTCGCTATTGAAATGTTCGATGCGCTCAGCCGCAAGCAGCGTGGCCGACGAGAGAAAGATCGCTACGGCGCAAACGATGACCCGTAGTGGCGAGCGCGCGCATGGGGTCATTAGAACTGGACCTGAGGTACCGCCCGCTCCGTTGCGATTTCTATCTCGAAAAACTCCGCGATCCGGAATCGGAAGATCGAGGCAATCAGGTTGCTGGGAAATGACTCCACCAGAATATTCCAGTCACGCACCGTGCCGTTGTAGTAACGCCGAGCCAACTGGAGATGATCTTCAATCTGGGTGATCTGCTGCTGCAGGTCGAGAAAATTGGTGTTGGCTTTCAGATCTGGGTAGTTTTCGGCAACTGCGAACACATTGGCCAGCGCCTTGGTTAGCAGATTCTCATGTTTAGCGACTTTAGCTACGTTACCCCGGTCGTTCGCACCGGCCCGAAGCGCCGTCAGAGAATCCAGGGTTTTTTGTTCATGACCGGCGTAACCCTTTACCGTCTCGACCAGGTTGGGGATCAGGTTATGTCGGCGCTTAAGTTGCACGTCAATTCCGCTCCAGGATTCGCGAACGGCGTTTTTGTTCTTGATAAACCGGTTGTAGGTCAAGATGAACCAGACCACCGCCAAAACCAGTAAGCCAAGAATGATATTACCGAGACTGAATTCCATATAAACCTCCACCGACCATTTTAGTCGCCCTGACTTGAGGATACCAAGCGAGCGTCTTTATTGGTGGTCTGGCCTGATTCAGGTTGGTCGGATCCAGATTCGGTTGTCGTGAAATGCAGCGCCGCCGATAGGTGCGCCCGGATCTGCGCCCGTCAGAACGTTGATGCCTTTTCCGCCTGCAAAGGCATCGTTTGGCCAGATGCTTTCCACGATCACGACCCCACGTTGGGTGGAAGGCGTGACTTCAGCGGCGATACTCAATTCGCCCCGGTCATTACCCAGGCGTACGATATCGCCGTCGTTTATGGCAAGCTCGCGGGCATCATCAGGGCAGATCATGACGGTAGGCCTGACGTGTCGACGCGACGAGGTTGGTGTTTCGGTAAAGGTTGAGTTCAGGTAATGACGCGCCGGTGCCGTCACCAGTCGAAACGGCATGTGCTCGGTTGGCGATTCGATAACGTCCCAATGGTCTGGTAAAGCAGGCATCACGCTATCTTTAGGCCCGAAAACGCTCGATTGAATCGAGGCCCAGTCCGGCGCAAACCGAAACCGTCCGTCGCTGTGGGCAAAGCCGTCGAGGTAATGGGCCTGACGAAAGTCAGGCTGACAATCGATCCATCGTGCTTTTTCGAGCGTTTCAAGATCGCCCCATCCCGACAGGCCCAAGGTTTGATTAATTATTTGACGAGGCGAGAGGTCAAAGCCGGGATGTTCCGCACCGAGTCGTTTGGCGAGGGCACAAATAACCTCGTGATTTGATCGACAGCCATCGGGCGAATCAATAATCTTTGGCCCAAAAAGAATATGCTGCTGACCGCCAGCCTGATAGAGATCGTCATGCTCCATAAACATGGTTGCGGGCAGAACAATATCCGCGACCTGGGCTGTTTCGGTCATGAATTGTTCATGCACGCAGACGAAAAGGTCGTCGCGTGCGAAGCCGTCGTGAACCCGATTGAGGTCAGGGGCAACGGACATCGGGTTGGTGTTTTGAATCAGCAGAGCGGTGACGGGTGGGCCGCCTTTCAGATCCTCCGGGTCATGAGTCAAGACGGCACCGATCCGCGACTGATCCAACACGCGAATAGAAGGATCGACCCGATCCAGACCCTCAATGAGCGTCTTGTCCCAATGGTAAATGGCCCCGTTGGTATGGAAGGCACCACCACCCTCATGTTGCCAACTTCCGGCCACGGTGGCGAGCGAGAGCGCGGCATGCATATTCGTTGCCCCGTTGCGGCTGCGGGTGAAGCCGTAGCCGAGCCTGAAGAAGCTTCGTGGGATTTCGCCAATCAGTTTTCCAAGAGCCTCGATGTCCTGCACGGGAACACCGCTGATCTGCTCGGCCCACTGAGGGGTACGGGTCTTGAGATGTGATTCCAGATTACCCGGACAGTCTGAGAACGCCTCGAGGTACTCGCGGTCAGCGGTGTTGTCTCGGAACAGGATATGCATGAGGGCGCAGGCGAGGGCGCCATCCGTGCCCGGTCGAACTTTGATAAACAGATCGGCCTGTTTCGCTGTGCCGTTCAGATAAGTGTCCACCACCACGATTTTTGCTTTGCGCTCCCGCCTTGCTTTCAACGCGTGCGTCATCACATTGATCTGCGTGCTTGCTGCGTTAGTGCCCCAGATAATGATCAGATCCGACCGAGCCATCTCGCGTGGGTCGACCCCGGCCAGTTTGCCGGTCCCGGCCATAAAGCCATTCCAGGCCAGAGAGGTGCAAATGGTCGAATGGAAGCCTGAGTAGCCTTTGACGTGGCGCAGGCGATTGATGCCGTCGCGCATCACCAGCCCCATAGTCCCCGCATAGTAATACGGCCAGACGGTTTCGCTGCCCAATGACTGCTCCGCGCGAAGCATGGCCTCGGCGACTTCATCGAGGGCATCTTCCCAGTCGATGGGTTCGAAGCTCAGACTCCCTTTTGGACCCGTGCGTTTGAGGGGCTGGGTAAGCCGATCCGGATGGTGAATGCGCTCGGCGTATCGCGCCACCTTGCTGCAAATGACGCCGGCCGTGTAGGTGTTATCCGCTGCGCCGCGTATTTTCCCGATGGTTCGCTCGTCGATTTTTTCGATTTCCAGCGCACACGTGGAAGGGCAGTCATGCGGACAGGCGCTGAAATATTTCACGACGGCGTTCTCGGCACAATCGGTAGTTGATCGCAGATGCCCAAGGCGGATTCAAGAGCGGCAGCAGCGGCGAGAACCTTCGCATCTTCGCGGGGTAGGGCGGCGATCTGAAGTCCTACCGGCAGTCCGTTTTTTGTGAAGCCGCATGGAATTGAAATCGCCGGCGCGCCAACGACGGTGAAGGCGTATGCAATCGAACACCACTCGATGTAATTTGAAAAGACGTGATCGCCTACCCGATCAACAAAACGTTGCTCTACCGGATAGGGCGGCACGACGGTGCTTGGCGTTGCGATGAGATCATAGTGATCAAAAAACTGCCGATAACGCTCGTAAAGAGCCGACCGTTTGACCATGGCATCGATCAGCTCTTGTGTACTTAGCGCCAACCCTTTTTCAACATTCCAGACAATCTCGGGTTTATAGATATCGCGATGCGTCTGAAGGGTCGGACCCAGTGACGCTGCATAGGAAAACGCGCGGTGCACCTGAAAGACTTCCTGAAGATCCGAAAAGTCTGGGTGATTGTGTTCAACGGTGGCACCTAATTCGCCAAATCGCAGGGCAGCGGCTTCACAGATAGCCGCCACTTCATCATCAACTGGTGTGACGCCGAGATCTTTTGAGAAGGCAATCCGGGCAGGAACCTGCTCGCTCAAGGCTGCCTCTTCAAAGGATGTTACCGGCACATCCAGGGACATCGGATCCCGAGGATCGTACCCGGCCATCACATCAAGGAACATCGCAACGTCGGGCACGTTGCGGGCCATGGGTCCGTCCATAGCGGATCGGTTGAAGGCGAGTTCTCCGGGATCGGCAGGAACAAGCCCTTGGCTGGGTCGAAACCCCACGACGGAGCAGAAACTGGCGGGATTTCGCAAAGATCCACCGAGATCGGAGCCCGTGGCGAGCCACGCCATACCGGTGGCCAGCGCCACCGCCGATCCGCCGGAGGATCCTGCAGCCGACAGTCGCGTGTCCCACGGATTTCGTGTGTAACCAAAGACCTCGTTGAAGGTATTGGCTCCGGCGCCAAATTCAGGGGTATTCGTTTTGCAGTACACGACCCCGCCAGCGTTCTCGATGCGTTCAATCAGGAGGTCAGAGCGATCGGGAATGTGGTCCGTAAACGCTTTCGAGCCGAAGGTGGTCCGCACTCCTGCCACGGTCATAAGGTCCTTTACCGCGACGGGAACGCCGGCAAGCGGCAACGCGGCGAGACTGGCTTTTTTCGCCTGTTCCCGTGCCCGATCAAAGCAAACTGTTGGCACCGCGTTAACGGTAGGGTCCACGGTATTAATATGCGCCTGCAGCGCGTCCAGCAAATCGACTGGACGAAGGTCATGATTCTGAAGCCGATCTCGAACGGCGCGGGCGGTCAATCCAATGAGTTCACTCATCTTTTAGATCACAGAGATTTCGACGGAGGCGGGAAAATCGTATTGAGCAACCAGCGCCTCACCGGACGCGCTATCGTAAATATCAGTCATTACGCCAGTCGAAACGATTTCGCCGGCTTTTAGACTCAGACCCATGGCGTTCAAATGATTGGCGAGCCAGGCGATTACGCCAAAAGGGCCGCCATCAACATTCATTGCGCATCCTTCTCTGACGATACGATCGTTGGCCTTCAGCGTCACTCGAATTGCTTCTACGCTGGATCGTGTCCAGTCAGACAACGGTTCTCCGAGGACCAGATGTCGGTGTACGCCGTTGTCGGCAATTGCGCTTAGGAACCCCATTAGGGGCCAGGTGGAAAACCGACTCTCAACCACTTCTATCGCGGGCATCACGCTGTCGACCGCGGTCATTATTTGATCGGTCGTCCAGGTCACTCCAGGACTGAGATCTTGGCCCAAGCGAATGGCGATCTCGGGTTCGATGCCGACCATGTGCAGGGTTTCGGCATCCACTGTGGCTGGGGAGGTTGAGATCTCCTTTTGAAAGCACCGGCCACTGAACGGCGAATCGAGCGCGAGCATTTCGCGGGCCGTGGCGTTGGTGCAACCCACCTTGTAGCCAACCGGCAGCCCGGCGCGTTCTTTCAATCGGGTCACCAGAGTGGCTTGTGCTGCGTATGCTTGCGCTTTATTTTTGGGAAGCGCATCGTCCGGGAGGGCTTTAAGCGCGTTGCCCGGCCGTCTTGCGTCGAACAGTAATTGAGCGGCAAGTTGGGGATCAGACATCTTTTTATGTTCTATCTGGGGAAAGATTAGGGCTAAGTTTAGCCGACGGCAAAGCGCAAAACTGTGCGCTGGGACTAAGTTTCGCTGGTCTGATGCCAGCCTGGTGGATATTATTGCGCGCCTGATTCATTTTTTGCCTCCGGCTTTGCCGACCTTTGACATGTCCTCTCTATTTGCACCGCTTCAGATTCGTGGCCTGACGATCCCTAACCGTTTGGTGATCTCACCGATGTGCCAGTACAGCGCCGGAGATGGAATCGCTAATGACTGGCATCTGGTGCACCTGGGGAAGTTCGCTCAGGGCGGTGCCGGCATCGTCTTCACCGAAGCGGCAGCTGTGCAAAGACGTGGGCGAATCACGCATGGCGATTTGGGAATCTGGTCCGATGCTCACGGACAGGCCCTGGCAGGCATAACTGGGTTTATCCGAAGCATGGGGTCGACCTCCGCGATCCAATTAGCCCACGCGGGCCGCAAGGCGTCGATGCAGCGCCCTTGGCACGGCAACGGGCCTTTGGGAGATGACGATCGGGCTCGAGGCGATGAACCGTGGGACGTGGTTGCCCCATCCGCTATTCCATTGGGCGACGGCTGGCTGATGCCTCGTGAGATGACCGCTGAGGATATTGCCCGGGTGGTGGATGATTTTGCGGCGGCCGCCTGGCGATCCCATCACGCGGGGTTTGATATCGCGGAAATACACGCAGCTCACGGATACCTAGCGGCGAGTTTTCTCTCACCAATCAGTAATCATCGCAAGGACGGGTATGGTGGCGATCGTCGGGGTCGCTCCCGAATGCTGCTGGAAACGGTCGAGGCCGTTCGCGCCGCCTGGCCGGCAGACAAGCCTCTGTTTGTGCGGGTCTCTGCGGTGGATGGCGCACCGGAGGGCTGGTCTCTCGATGATACGGTAGTGCTTGCGAAAGAGTTAAAAGGATTGGGTGTGGATGTCATCGATTGTTCTTCTGGGGGTATTCTCGGAGCCGCCACGGCCGCCAAGGGTGCGCCACCGCCACTGGGTTTTCAGGTGCCGTTTGCCGAGGTCATCAAAAAGCAAGCTGAACTCCTTACCCAGGCCGTGGGGTTGATCGTCAGTCCCGAACAAGCCGAGGCTGTAGTAGCGGAAGGGAGGGCAGATCTGGTGGCTATCGGTAGAGAAGCCCTGCTTGACCCCAACTGGCCGGCACGCGCTGTGGTGGCGCTTGAGGGCGAAGCACAGTGGGAAAAATGGCCACGGCAATACGGCTGGTGGCTCTCAAGACGCGCCAAAGTGCTTGAGGCATTGGCTCAGCAAGACGTGGCGTCCTAACGGCCGATCTGCGCGACCGGCACACTCATTTCAAAGGAGATTAATAGCATGCAACCGACTGTGGTGAGTTCTTGGAATGATTTTGATCCACTCAAGCACGCCATTGTGGGTCGCGCTGATTTCACGTGCATTCCGCCTTCAGAGCCCGCGACAGAAGCGAAGGTCCCGGAAGATAGCGACATGCGGGGTATGTGGGGCCCAAGGCCGCTGGCAACGGTCGAGCGTGCGAACGTTCAGCTCGACAACCTTGTCAATCTTCTGGAGAGTCGAGGGGTACGGGTAGATCGTCCCGAGCCGATCCAATGGAATCAGGCGGTCAATACGCCCG
>JAYNKS010000058.1:0-2726 GCA_038111345.1 Gammaproteobacteria bacterium
GACCCGATCGGCCACGGACTGGAGGGTCAACCGGTCATGCTGGCGGACATCTGGCCAAGCGCGGCGGAGACCAACACGGTCATCGCGGAGCACGTGACTCGTGAGATGTTCAAGTCCCGCTATGCGGATGTCTTTCGTGGCGATGCGTTGTGGCAGGCCGTTCCGGTGGGAACGGGTGGCCAGTTTGAGTGGGACACAAAATCGACGTATGTCCGTCGTCCGCCTTACTTCGATGGCATGCAGAAAACGCCCCCCGGGATTCCTGTAATTGAGGGAGCGCGAGCGCTTGCGCTATTGGGTGACAGCATTACGACTGACCATATCTCGCCGGCGGGCTCCATTCAGGCGGACAGCCCCGCCGGGCTGTACCTTGCCGATCATGGTGTCGCGACAAAAGATTTCAACTCTTATGGATCACGGCGGGGAAATCATGAAGTCATGATGCGCGGAACCTTTGCCAACATTCGCTTGCGTAACATGATGGCGCCGGGTACGGAGGGCGGCTGGACGACACTCCAGCCAGTCGGCGAGCAAATGACGATTTATGATGCGGCGATGCGTTACGCCGAGGCGGATACGCCGTTGGTAGTCATTGGCGGAAAAGAATACGGCACAGGCTCATCACGTGACTGGGCAGCCAAAGGCGTGGCATTACTCGGTGTCAGGGCGGTTCTGGTAGAAAGTTTCGAGCGTATCCATCGGTCCAATCTGGTGGGTATGGGCGTCCTGCCGCTTCAATTTCTGGAAGGGGAGGATGCAAAAAGCCACAGTCTTGAAGGCACTGAATTGTTTAACCTCTCAAAACCGGCGCCCGGGGACTCTCACTTACAGGTCGAGGTGGTCCGCTCGGCCGGTGAGCGTTTTATCCTTACGGCTCGGATCCGAATCGACACCCCCAAAGAGTGGGACTACTACCAGAACGGAGGCATTTTGCCCTACATGGTGCGCCAGTTGCTGGCCGCCTCTTAAATTTTACCGGCGGCGCATTGCGCTGGAGTTGTGGCCTGCCGTTAGGTCGGTCGCGACCGCACGACATTAATGGATAACAATACAAGTCCAAGCGCGATCGCAAGCTTCCACGAGAACGGCTCATTCAAGAAGACCATTCCCCACAGTGCACCCAGCACGGGGACAATGTAATTGACCTGTGCAAAACGGTTAACCCCCAACTGAGCGATCAGATAGAAAAAAATCAACATAGCGAGACCGGTTGGAAAGATGCCAAGATAGGCAATCGCCAGTAGGCCAACGAGCGTAGGGCTTTGGCTGAACGGTTGCTCGACAATCAGGGTAATCGGTGTCATCCACGCAAAGGCAGCAATCATGGTTCCGGATGCCATCGCCGCACCGCTTCTCTGCGTTGTAAAGTAGCGAGTGAATGTGGCGGAGGCGCCATAACAGACGGCGCTGAACAACACCGCTATCTGAGCGAGCAGAGGCCCGGTGAGTCCCGCCAGTGCGTCGGCACCCAGCAGTATCATCAGGCCACAGAATCCAATCGCCAGAGCCAGACCGGTTCGACGACTGAAGGGTTCATCTTTTATGAAGGCATGCGCCAGCAGGGCGGTCGTCACCGGCATCACCCCCATCAGAATCGCGGTCAGTCCGCTGTCGATGCGGGTCTCTCCCCAACTGATCAGGCTGAAGGGTAAGGCGTTCCCAACCAACCCAATGAATGCGAATACACCCCAGGAATGCAAATCTGAGGGCAGGCGCCCGTTTTTTATCTTTAACCAGATGTATAAAATGATGGCCGCAATAGCCAGACGCGCCCAGGTGAGTGTCAACGGGCCCACCGATTGCACGCCAATCTTGATGAAAGCAAAAGAGCCGCTCCACATCGTAGCCAACAGAAATAGCAGGGCGTAGAGTTTTCGCATATTTATGGATTAAATCGGATAACGCCTGTTTGTTGATAACATTCCTGCCACGCTGGCCCACCTGATCGATGACGCGACCTTCCGCCGCCTCTCTTTTGCAAGACGACGAGCGCCCGGCGTTTGAGTTATTCAACGGCTCGGGACGAAGCCCTGTCTTGCTGGTGTGTGATCATGCCGATAATGTGATCCCCGAGCGGTTAAATCGTCTTGGCCTGGGTCCGGCATCGCTTCAGACCCACATTGCAGTTGACCTCGGAGCGGCGACGCTATCAAGGGCGCTCGCGACTATACTCGATAGCCGTCTGGTATTGGCTAAATTCTCCCGCCTGGTGATCGATCTCAATCGCCCGCTGAATGAACCAACATTAATTCCGGAACAAAGCGATGGCATCGAGGTGCCGGGTAACTGTGACCTCAGTGCTGACGATCGACAGCAACGCGTGTCCGAAATTTTCGACGCCTATCATGACGCCATTGCTTGTGAATTGTTGAGCATTCGCGAGGCACAGAACCGGGCAGCGATTGTAGCCGTGCACAGTTTCACTCCCCGCATGAACGGCTTCAACCGGCCATGGCATATTGGCATTCTCTGGACAGACGATCAGCGGATGAGCAAGCCGTTGATCAAGAGTCTTAGGCAGGATCTTTCCTTGAGTGTGGGAGACAATCAGCCTTACGATGCCCGCGAGCACGTGGGCTACACCGTCGAGCATCACGGTGGCGAAGGGGGGCTGCCCCACTTACTGATCGAGGTAAGGCAGGACTTGCTTGAGACGCAAAAAGAGATCGACGACTGGGCGCGCCGCATTGCAGCCCATTTAGTTCCGATTCTTGACGATCTGCAGC
>JAYNKS010000058.1:2736-10186 GCA_038111345.1 Gammaproteobacteria bacterium
GCTTAACGTGTGACGTCCGGCTCTGTTCAGATCGGGCCTCAGGCGGACTCGGACTTGAGCCCCACACCCTGACAGTCGATCTCGAAGTCGTCCAGGGAATCCAGAAATTCGCGTTTGCTTTTGGGCATCGGCACACGGACGCCTGCCATATACGACACCAAATCGGCCCCGTCGTGCAGCAGACGGCAGCCCCGCTGCAATTGGATGCGGGCGAGGGCGCTCAATCCGGCAGGAGGGGAAGGTTCAAATGCCTTGATCTGCTCTTTAAGTGTTACAAACTCCGGCCAGTTGCGAAAAAAGTCCGTGTCGCTTTTCATCATTTCGCATTCCACGCGTGCAGAGCGGGCGAAATCCCGGACAATCTTGCCGATGCCATGAAAGCTTGGCATGGCGCCAAATAACTGCATGATGCGATCCGCAACCTCGTCGATCGCTCGCATCGTTTGTGAGATCTTGATGTATCGGCTGTCGTAGTAGCTGGCAATGGAGTGAGTGAAGACCTTAAAAGGTTCGCCCCATAATTCGTCAACGCCCTCATGACCGCTGGGGTGACGCACCTGTTTGCCTAATTCCAGCGCTTCTTGAAAGCAAGCGCTGCACTCGCGCATCAGTTCGTTGTCCTGGCTGACGTTGATGCCTTTGCTTTCCAGGTCCACAATGCTGGTAAAAATATCGGTTGCCCGATTAAAGAGGGCGCCGGCAAGCATGGCGGCGTTAACCCGTTTTTTGGCAGGATCCTGCTCAAGATCATAACGCTCCCGCGCGCTCTCGGTTTTAATTCCAGGGGTATTGATTCCGGGTTCGGTATGGTGAAAGGTCCGCCGGGTGAGCATCATCAGCAGATCGCGCTTGGCGGACAACGTTTCCGGCGGGGGCGCGTAATATCGGATCCAATACCCGTCGTAGAAGATATGCGGCCGACCGCTGATATCTTTTCTTGAGCCGTTTTTGATGCTGGCGCTCATGGGTGTGTCAGGCTGGGGTAATTCGTCCGCCCGCGCGCGATTCTACGCCGATGCGAGGCGCCAGAAAACCCGAGCGTTTTAGTGGATGGCAGGGCGGCCGGACGCGGTCGCTATAACGCGAGCCTCAAAAAACACGACGGTTCCGGAGTCCGTATCGTCGACGGCATCGAGGTCGTGTTCCAGACTGATCTCGATCTCATCGGCGCCGGCTGCCGTCGCTCGAGCTTTTGCGAGTGCGCGCGCCGTTTCCCCGGCTCGAGCGATCGCGGCGTCGAGTTGATCAAAGTCTTCAGGCCCGTCCGGGGGAAACACGCGAAAGACTCCCTGAGTAGGTTGAGTGACCGTAATCTGAGCCCGCTGGACGATGCTGCTTGCAACGGCGCCGACGGCGTTGGCGACCGCTCCATGCTCGGGCAGCACCAGTCGGATCCTGAGCTGATCGGCGACCGCAGGATAGTAAAGACCGGCCGGCGCGCCAACGGCAACCAGGGCTCGGCGGGGATCAAGATGAAGCGAAAAGACACCGTCGTCGACGCCACCGGTTCCGGCAATCCATTCGCTGAAGATTTCTGCTAGTTGCTCCCGTTCCCGATCGTTAGTGGCGTTGGGGTCGGTCGCGAGACAGGCCGACACCAGCGTGGCGCAAATACGACCCACCATGTGATGCTCGATCGCCCGACTGGGCCCCTGGGCATCGTTCTCTTCAAACTGTCCCCAGCCATAAATTTGTCGCATCTGCTTCGCCCAGATCACGGCCGCCGCTTCAGCGGCGGGTCTGGACCAATGCGCGCATTTATCCAGAACGTGTGCCGCATCGGTTGGCGTAAACCCACTGTATATAGCTACGCCATCCCGCACGAGCCGGGCCACCGCCCGCGCGAGATCACGATCGGTGTCCGCAATGCGCTCTAGATCGACGGGAGCTTCGCTCATCATGGACCAGACTTCGGCTTCCGCGTCGGTAAATCGACTTTTTTGACTGCTCTCGGCATAAAGTGAGACGGCAAAGCGAAGGCTGCGAGGGGTGACCGTCGAGCCGCTTCGGCTATGAAGTGTGTCGACTACCTCAGGATGGTGATGAGCGAGCAGACTCATGGGTACGACGCGCCGCGGACCGACTGCCAGGCCTAGGCCGCCTTGAAAGCGAGCTTCGCTGTCGCCGCCGAGGCCTATCGAGAAGACGCGCACAGCTTCCACCATTGGCCGCCACTCACCAATCACCGTTGCGGAGTTGCTGATGACGGGACGGCCATCAGTGACAATCGCGATATCGGTTGTGGTCCCGCCCATATCCGCCACAATCGCATTGGCCTGATGATTTAATTGTGCCGCCCCCATTACGCTGGCTGCTGGTCCAGACAGGATGGTCTCCACGGGTCTGGCGAGAGCGGCCGCTGCGCTTATCAACGAGCCGTCGCCTTTCACCATCATCAGCGGCGCTTTGATTGAGCGATCGTCCAGGATTCGACCAATGGCTCGAATCAATTCGTCGATATAGGGAATCAGCGAGGCATTGAACGCGACGGTCATAGCGCGCCGTGGGGCGTCGAGCTGGGAGGCGAGTTCATGGCCGCAGGTGACTGGCTTGTCTGACAACGAGCGCACAAGATCTCTAAGGCGTAGCTCATGCTCAGGATTTCGTACCCCGAAAATGCTGGAGATACCGAACGCCGCCACTTCGGACTGACGGTGTTCGATGATACGTTGCGCGGCGGCCACATCGAGCGGCGCCTGCTCCGTACCGCCCGCGTTATGCCCTCCATCAATCCTTTCGCAGTACCCGCCCCGGACAATTCGCTCCAGTTGCGCCTGGTCAATTTGTCGTGCGGTATATCCGGCGAGGATGAGACAGACGGGTGTGCCCCGGCCCTCCACGACGGCGTTCGTGGCCAGGGTAGTCGACAGCGATACCAGAGACACCTCGGCGAGATGTTCGTTTGGAAGCTGATCCAGAACCGCGCGGATGCCGTGACTCAGTTCATGGTGAGTCGTTAGAGACTTCGCGGCGCAGATGACGCTACCGTTGTCTGCCAATAACACGGCATCGGTGTAGGTGCCGCCGGTATCAATTCCCAGACGCAAAGAAGAGGTCTTCACGACTTGATATTCCCGCGGATACCCGACGGGCCTCGCGTAGTGGTGGGAGGGGGTTACTTGCCGTAGGTATAAAAGCCGCGACCGCTTTTGCGACCCAAATAGCCCGCATCCACCATCTGTTTCAGCAACGGACAAGGTCGGAACTTTGAGTCACCGAATTCTTGATGCAGAACGTCCATCACCCACAGGCAAACGTCAAGACCGATCATGTCGGCAAGCGCCAGAGGCCCCATCGGATGGGCAGCACCCAGTTTCATGGCGGCATCAATATCTTCCGCCTGAGCAAGACCTTCGTACAGAATAAATACGGCCTCGTTAATCATCGGCACCAGCATGCGATTCACGACAAACCCGGGGCTGTCCTTCACGCTGACCGGAGTTTTACCCAAATCTTTCGCCAGGGTCTCTATCGCCTGATAGGTTTGGTCCGAGGTTTGCAGCGCACGGATCACTTCGACCAGCGCCATCAGCGGTACCGGATTGAAGAAGTGCATACCAATAACCCGATCGTCCCGACCGCTGGCTGCCGCAATGCGCGTTAACGACAGCGACGAGGTGTTGGTCGCCAGGATCGTGCGATCCGCACAGATTTCGTTCAGCTGCGTAAACACAGAGAGCTTGATCTCTAGGTTTTCACTGGCCGCCTCGATGACCAGATCACGATCGGCCATGGCGTGGATGTCGACGGTCGTTTGAATGCGACCCATGGCCGCATCGCATTCGGCTTGACTGATTTTTTCCTTGCTTACCAGTCGCCCAAGGCTTTTCTGAATCGTGCCAAGACCTCTTTGAAGAACGGCGTCCGATACATCCTGCATGATTACGTCATATCCACAGACGGCACATGTTTGTGCGATGCCGTTCCCCATCGTGCCAGCGCCAATCACACCAATAGTCTTTAAAGTCATTAAAACGTGCCCCTGTCGAGCATTGATAGAATTCAAGAACGTGCAAGGCTACCCGAAATCGGGACGCAACGACAGATCAAGCCGAAATTTTTTCCCGAAACACTGACTCTTAAACCCCATGGAAAGCATAGCCCTCATCGAACGACTCGTCGGATTCGAAACAGTCTCTCGAGACAGCAATCTACCCCTCATTGAGTTCGTTGAAAACTATCTCGATGACCACGGGGTGGCGTCCCGTCGGGTACCAAGCCACGACGGACAGAAATCCAATCTGATTGCCACCGTAGGACCCGTGGAGGAGGGTGGCGTGGTGTTGTCAGGGCATACTGATGTCGTACCGATCGACGGACAGGATTGGTCGTCGGATCCGTTTACGATCCGTCGGGACGCGCGACGACTTTACGGTCGGGGGACCTGCGATATGAAAGGCTTTATAGCGATCGCGCTTGCACTGGTCCCACAAATGAATCAGCTGCGTCGACCGGTTCACTTCGCGCTGTCCTACGATGAAGAAGTCGGTTGTCTGGGTGCTCCCGATATGATCGATGTGATCCGCCGGGAATTGCCTCCCACCCGAGGGGTGATTGTGGGTGAGCCTACCCGCATGCAGGCCGTCACTGGCCATAAGGGTATCGTCGGGTTACGGACCACCGTTACCGGTTATGAGGCGCACTCGAGTCAAACCCACCGTGGGGTCAGCGCGGTGATGACGGCGGCCCGACTGGTGAGTCATCTTGAGGGCGTAGCGCACCGACTGTCGGATATCACGTCACGGGATAACGGCTTTGAGCCCCACGCCACATCCATTCACGTCGGCGTTATAAACGGCGGGACGGCGCTTAACATCATTTCAGGAAAGTGCGAGTTCACCTGGGATATCCGAAACATTCCGGGAGAAGACCCCCAGACGCTGATCGATGCGTTTGAGGTGTTTTGCCGCACGGAAGTGCTCCCCGGGATGCGGGCCCGACACAGCGCCTGCGATATCCAGACCCGCGTGCTTGCGCAATGTCCAGCCTTTGAAGACTCCAGCAACCCGATTCTCAGCCTGGTTCAAAGCCTAACCGGCAACGAAGTGACTCGCAAAGTGGCCTACACAGCTGAGGCTGGCCAATATCAGGGCGCTGGATTTCCGACGGTTCTTTGCGGCCCGGGCTCTATTGACCAGGCACATCAGCCGGATGAATTCATTGAGGCAAGTGAAGTGGAAGCGGGGGAGCGATTCCTGCGATCTTTGATCGCGGATCTTGAAGCGGCCTAAATTAGGTTAACGCTCAAAGTAGCGGTCCAGGAACGTTTCGAAATCAATCTCGTCGTTCGCCTCAATCGCCTTGGCCTGCGCCAGCGATTCTCCAGCCTCCCGGGTAAACCGATCCAGTTGGGTTGAATCCAGGTGGGATCCCTTAAACAGACGCTCGTAATGCTCTGCTCGCGCTTTGGCAAAGTAGAAGAATGTCTCCTTGTGCTCGTGCGCGCCCTCCAAGGCTCTGGCAGAGGGTGTCTTGGCGGGATCCTCAAAAAGCCCGCGGTGATAGTCCAGCGTGTCGAGATAGCCCGGCGCGCCAGACTCGAGATATTCAGCAAGTGGCTTCAGGCGTTCGATCAAGCCAAGGCCGCAGCGCTGAATCGTGCACTCGCTGCCGTCGGCCAGAGTGATCCGAAGCGAGGGGTCCCGCCCGCGCTCGGCGACCGCCGTGCGGGTAGCCCTAAGGCGTTTGAATTCATCCCAGTTCATGAGTGGGCTAGGTGTTAACAAACAAGACAGCATCATCAGGTCCAGAAAACGGATCCCTTGTTCGTCAATGCCAACCGGCAGGAACGGATTGAGATCCAAAGCGCGCATCTCGATGTAGTCCACCCCGCGTGAGCGAAGGGCATGACTGGGCCGCTCGCCGGATTGCGCTACTCGTTTTGGGCGCATGGACGCGTAATATTCGTTTTCAATCTGAAGCAGGGAATCATTTAATTGCCGATACTCACCACCCACCTTCACCCCGATAGCCTGATACGGCGGATAGGGCTCCGAGGTGGCTTGTATCAGTGACGCCGTGTAGTCATCCAGATTATTGAGGCTCAGATGCACCGACGCCTGGGCTTCGCTTTGGTATCCCAGGTCGGTCAGGCGCAGGCTGGTGGCGTAAGGGAGATAGTAGGAGTGTTCACCCAGCGGCTGAAGATGATGACTTCTTCCTTTTAAGAACGTAAAACATACGGCTGGGGACGCTCCATAAAGGTAGGGAATCGCCCAGTCGATCCGGTAGAAATTTCGCATCAGACCAAGGTAGCGCTCCGACTTAAAGTCCCTTAGTGGGGCGGTCGATCCCGACAGGCTTCGATAGGTTCGCCAGAATGTATCGTCGAGAGAAAAATTGAAGTGGATACCGGCAATGGTCTGCATCAGTTTGCCGTAGCGATGCGCTAGACCCTGACGGTAGACATATTTCATCCGACCCGCGTTGGACTCGCCGTAGTAGGCGATTGGTATGCTCTCTTCTCCGTTCACAATGCAGGGCATACTGGTTACCCAGAGTTTTTCGTCGCCAATATTGCGATAGGTGAACTGGTGAAGCTCAGTCAAGAACTCGATAAGCTCGGGAATCTCTGAGCACACTGGGGTGACGAATTCGAGCAGCGCCTCTGAGTAGTCGGTGGTGATGTAAGGATGCGTGAGAGCAGCGCCCAGAGCCGGTGGATGCGGGGTTTGAGCGAGCACGCCTTCGCTGTCGATGCGAAGACTCTCCTTCTCGAGACCGCGACGGATCGACCGGAGTATCTCACCGGGCGCAGCATTCTCGATATTTTCGAGTATTCGTGTTAGGTTTTCTGTCACGCGGGCTCCCCGTCCTATTTTAAGAGTGCAGCGGCTTGCAATGAAGATGTTTCAGCAGCAGTTCGTGATTGCGACCCGTGGCCGAGGGTTAGTGGATATCGGTCCTGAAGTGGCCCGAGCGGTGGCTGCGTCCTCAGTCGCGACGGGGTTATGCCACATTTTCTGCGCCCACACCAGCGCGTCGTTAGTGATCACGGAGAACGCGGACTCGCGAGTGCACGATGATCTCGAAACCCTGCTCGCGCGGCTGGCGCCAGATGGAGACCCTGTCTTGACCCACCGCAGCGAGGGTCCAGACGATATGCCCGCACACATGAGAAGCATACTTACCGATACGTCTCTGACTGTTCCGGTAACTGAGCGCCAGCCAGGCCTTGGGATTTGGCAGGGCATTTATCTCTGGGAACATCGGCACCGGCCTCATGAGCGAACCGTGACAGTCACGGTTCAGGGCGCTGTCGATCCCGCATGAGCGACAGAGAAACCGTATCCGTGACTCCAGCAAACCACATTAATCCGCCAGATTACCGTTTTTGCGTCGCCCCCATGATGGATTGGACGGACGAGCACGAGCGCTATTTCCTTCGACTGGTTTCTGCGCGGGCGAGGCTGTATACCGAGATGGTCACTACGGGCGCTTTGATTCACGG
>JAYNKS010000059.1:0-10122 GCA_038111345.1 Gammaproteobacteria bacterium
CACTGGCTTGGATCGCTGCCACCCGACGTGGCGATCGCCTCAAAGTCCAGCGGTCGGTGAATGTCGGGATGGGGGACGGCCTGCAGCAGCGATTGAGTGTAAGGATGCGTGGGATTTGAAAATAAGGCCTCGCGAGAGGCGAGTTCTACGATCCGTCCCCGATGCATCACGGCAATCCGATCGGCGATGTAATCGATCACCGCCAGATTGTGGGAGATGAAAAGATAGGTCAACCCCAGTTCAGACTTCAGATCCTTAAGCAAATTGAGAACCTGCGCTTGAATAGAAACATCAAGAGCCGAGACCGGTTCATCACAAATCAGAAGCTCGGGTTGTAGAGCGAGCGCCCGGGCGATGCTGATTCGCTGGCGCTGACCCCCGGAAAAACTGTGCGGATACCGACTCAGAAAGCGTGGATCCAACCCAACAAGCCGCATCAGTTCCTGAACCAGCTCCCGCTGAGCATCACGGTCTCCTCGCTCATGAATGACCAGAGGTTCCCGAACAATATCGAAGACCGTCATGCGGGGGCTCAAGGAGCTGAAAGGGTCCTGGAAAACGAGCTGCATTTTTTGTCGAAAGGCCAAAAGAGCGTCGTCTTCGAGCGCGAGGACATCTAAAGAACCCTCATGGGTACGGTAGTTTATGCTGCCTGCATCGGGGCGAAGCGCGCGCATCAGTATCTTGCTTACGGTCGTTTTGCCGCATCCGCTCTCGCCCACCAGACCGAGGCACTCACCGCGTCGAATGGCGAAGCTGACGTCATCGACGGCCAGAACCTCCGATGGGGTCTTCTTGAAGAAACCGTCAGAGCGAATGGCGAAACGTTTGGAAAGCCCGTTGACCTCCAGAATGTTTTCAGGGGCCGTCACCTCGGATACGCGAGCGCGGAAATGATCGGTCAGCTCATGCTTGATCGGGCGTACAGGAGCCAGACGCTCATTCGCAGTCATGCCAAACCGTGGTACCGCCTTAAAGAGTGCAGACAGATAAGGATGCTGGGGCCTGGTAAACAAATCGTCGGCTGGCCCTCGCTCAACAATTTTGCCGTGGTACATCACCACCAGGTCTTTCGCCATATTGGCTACCACGCCAAGGTCGTGCGTGATCAGCAGTAGGGCCATCTTGAGTTCGCTCTGCAGGTCTCGGATCAAACGCAGTATTTGGGCTTGAACGGTTACGTCGAGAGCTGTCGTCGGCTCGTCGGCAATGAGCATGGCCGGCCGGCACACCAGAGCCATGGCAATCATGGCCCGCTGGCGAAGCCCGCCGGAGAGTTCAAAAGGGTAGGTGCGAAGGGCGCGTGCCGGATCAGGAAAGCCGACCATATCCAGCATGGCCTCGGTTTGAGTCAGCCCTTCCGCGCGACTGACGGGGTGGTGTACAAAGAGCGCTTCGCTGATCTGATCACCGATGGTATGCAGCGGCGAGAGCGAAACCATGGGTTCCTGGAAAATAATGGAAATTCGGCCGCCCCGGATAGACTGAAAGCGGGGACCGTCTTGATCGAGCGCGGCAATATCGATGGGTTCGGATCCTCTTGGATCACGAAAGAGGATTTGACCGTCGGTAATCACCGCATTGCTTGGCAAGATTCCCAAAATGGCTTGCGCGGTCACTGATTTTCCAGAGCCGGATTCGCCGACTAGGGCAACCGCCTGGCCTTCATGGACATCAAAATTTACCCCCTTTAACGCCTCGACCTCGCCGGTGGCCATGCGGAAGGCGATCTTCAGGTTACGGACAGACAGAATAGGGTCGCTCACGAGGCTGACTTAACCATTAAAGCATCATGAGATACAAGGCAGCGGAATTTCCATATGATTTTCGATGAATAGTGCGCGTGCTCTGTCGGGATAGTCGGTCGTTAGACCGGTGACGCCCCAGCGGATCGCCGATTGCAGATCGGCAAGCGAATTCAAAGTCCAGGGGTGTACTCCAAGCCCGGCCAATTTGGCTTCGCTGACTGCATCGGCGGACAGATCACCCATCCAGGGGCCCCAGTAGTCTCCTCCCGCCGCCCGAATGGCTTGAGGCATGCTGTTGTTGAACTTGAACGGGTCGAAACCCGCGAGCCAGGGAGAGGCTTCGGACGACAGGACGGTGGGCTCATCGTCGCGCTGCGCGCTCAAGAACCCCGTGCGGATGTGGGGCGCCTGTCGTTTGACCTCGAGCAACAGACTCCAGTCAAAGGCTTGAAGCCAGGTGTGCGCCTCAAGATCAAATCGCTGAAGTTCCTCGATCACGATCCTGACGTAATCGCGGGCGGGAGGGGTTTCCGCGGGCCGTTCGGGATGTGATTTAAGTTCTACATTTAATACCGGCCTCCTGTGGCCGAGGCCTTGCCACCAATGTGCGAGATCCTCCAAAAGTGGAATCTTTTCACCGTCGACACTTTGCTGGTTGCTGAATTGAGTCTGAAGCGGAGCGTTCGGTCGTATCCGTCCGATATCAAAAGATTGGAGTTCTGACTGGGTCAATGTGAAAATCAGCGGCGTCGGATCGTTGACCCACTGCCCGTTAGCATCGCGACAAAGCAAGGGGTTAAGCCGATGATCGTGGTGAATGACCACCCGTTCGTCTTTGCTTATAAGAACATCAAGCTCCAAACCGTCAACGCCGATCTCACACGCGGCCTGAAATCCGGCCAGACTATTTTCAGGCGCAAGACCTCGAGCGCCGCGATGCCCGTGAATGGCGATAGAAGATGAATGAAGCACGATCTGGTGAAAAAGGACGCGTCGCAGGGAACACCACTATAGTATTGCGAATACGCGGATACCAGCGTATCTCCTTGACTTTTGCGTAACACCTATGAATTCATCCATCGGTCAGGATTTCATAAACGGTCGTCAGTGGCTGGAGTCACTCGGCTTTAATCTTTGTGCGGTTCTCGACGTGGAACTATTTGACCGCGACCTGCGTGATGCCTATGAAGCCGCGGATACCGCGCACACAGCAAACGAGCGCCTTGTGCTTCTGGGTATGGCGGGACCACTGCTCTGGCAGCACGTTGAAAAGACAGCCCGCGGTCGGGATGATCCATGTGATGAATACGCTCTAGAGGTGGCCCAGGCGGTAAGTCAGCGGTTCTGGGGAGATGGTTCGCCGCGGATTCTGTATCCCGGCCCGTCCCGGATTCCCTTGCAGCAGTTGGGTCGATTCGCCGGTTGGGCCTGTGCTTCTCCGCTCGGCCTCGATATCAGTCCGCTGTATGGCCCGTGGTTCGCCTACCGGGCGGCCTTTCTCACCACGAGCCAACTACCCTTTACGCCGGGAGGTCAGCCGGCATCACCCTGCGAGCGTTGCGAGAGCAAGCCCTGTGTGACCGCGTGCCCGGTCGGGGCTGTGCAGGAAAAAGGTACGTTTGGCCTTCAGAGCTGCCTCACCCAGCGCCTCGACGATCCCCCGGGTTGCGGTATGCGCTGCAAATCAAGACTGGCGTGCCCGGTTGGGGAGGAGCACCGCTATAGCGACGCTCAGCTGGATTACCACGGCCAGCGCTCGTTTGACGCCCTCAGGCGGTGGTCTGGCGCAAAACCTCAATAAGTTCGCCTTACCTTCACATAGGTGTATTGGGCCAACCGCCCGACTTCGGTAGAATTCGCCCCCTCAAAACCGCACCGATTTAAATGACAGGGGCCCAGCGCCTCTCGAGAGAACGACTATGTTTAGCATGAAAGACACTATTGCTGGATTCGACCCTGAGTTGGCCGAGGCCATCCAAAATGAGCGCCGCCGCCAGGAAGAGCATATCGAGCTGATCGCTTCGGAAAACTATACGAGTCCCCGAGTGCTGGAGGCGCAGGGTAGCGTGCTCACCAATAAATATGCTGAGGGCTACCCAGGCAAGCGGTACTACGGAGGCTGTGAGTTTGTGGATGTGGCCGAGCAGTTGGCGATCGATCGCGCAAAACAGCTGTTTAAAGCTGACTATGTCAACGTGCAGCCTCACTCAGGCTCTGGGGCCAATGCGGCGGTTTACATGGCGCTGCTGAATCCTGGTGATACGGTGCTGGGCATGAGTCTTGCTCACGGTGGCCACCTGACCCATGGCGCCGCAGTGAACTTTTCCGGCAAACTTTACAACCCGGTTCAGTATGGCCTGAACACCGCAACCGGCGAGATCGATTACGATCAGGTGGAGCAGCTGGCCAAAGAGCACAAGCCCAAAATGCTGGTGGCTGGCTTCTCCGCTTACAGCCGCTTTCTGGACTGGCAGCGGTTCAGGGACATCGCCGACAGTATTGGTGCCTACTTCCTTGCCGACATGGCGCACGTGACCGGTCTCGTTGCGGTGGACCTCTACCCGAGTCCTTTGGCCATCGCCGACGTTACCACCTGCACCACGCATAAAACCTTACGCGGTGCGCGTGGCGGAATGATCATGGCCCGGGCTAACCCCGATATTGAAAAGAAGCTTGCCTCGCTGGTGTTTCCGGGCACGCAGGGAGGACCCCTCATGCACGCCATAGCCGGGAAGGCCGTCGCCTATAAAGAAGCCCTGCAGCCTGAATTCCGAACCTACGGTGAAAACGTCATTGCCAACGCCCGCGCCATGGCGGCGGCATTTACAGAGCGGGGCTACAACATTGTCTCCGGAGGCACGGATAACCATCTGTTCCTGTTGGATCTTATAAAGCAGGGCATCACCGGAAAAGACGCGGATGCCGCGCTTGGTCGCGCCAACATTACGGTGAATAAGAATTCAGTGCCGAATGACCCGCAGTCACCTTTTGTGACCAGCGGACTGCGAATCGGCTCGCCTGCCGGCACGACTCGCGGGTTTGGCGAAGGAGAGATGGGTCAGATCGCACACTGGATCTGCGACATTCTCGATAACATGGGCGATGAATCTGTTATCGAGTCGGTTAAAGGGAAGGTGTTGGAGGTGTGCAGCCGTTTCCCTGTTTACCGCGAGGCGTGATCGTCAGCGCAAGGTTATTTTCTGATCCAAACATTCGAACGGTAGACCGCGAGGGGCCTGTCTTGACGCCCTTGCGCGTTGAATCAGGAACGAGCGTCTTGGGGGGCGCGTGAAAAAAAATCGATATTCGGTCTTCAGCCTTGCCCGCAACGCGGTCAGCTATCATCAGGATTGGCCGGAGGCATGGCGTAGCCCCGAGCCCGCGAGAGAATACGATGTCATTATCGTCGGTGGCGGAGGGCATGGGCTCGCTACCGCCTACTATCTGGCCAGTCAGCACAACGTGGGACGTATTGCGCTCGTTGAAAAGGGCTGGATTGGTGGTGGCAATACGGGTCGGAATACCACGATCGTGCGCTCGAACTACCTGTGGGACGAGGCCGCTCATCTTTACGAGAAGTCTCTGAAACTTTGGGAAGGGCTCAGTCAAGAGCTGAACTTCAACGTCATGTTCAGTCAGCGCGGGGTTATGAATCTTGGTCATACCTTGCAGGACATGCGCGATATCTATCGGCGTTCCAATGCTAATCGCCTGAACGGGATCGATAGTGAAATTCTGAGCCCGGCTGAGATCAAGGCGATCGTTCCGGCCATGAACGTCTCGAGCGACACACGTTACCCGGTGCTGGGCGCGTCTTATCAACCGCGCGGCGGTGTCGCGAGACACGACGCGGTCGCGTGGGGCTTTGCTCGGGCTGCAGATGCCCGGGGTGTGGACATTATTCAGAATTGCGAGGTCACCGGCATCCTACAGACCGAAGGCCGCGTCACCGGCATCGAAACCAGTCGTGGTTTTATTGGAGCCAAAAAGGTGGGCGTGGTGGTGGCCGGTCATGCCAGTGTCCTGGCGGATATGGCCGGGTTTCGCCTGCCGGTAGAAAGCCATCCCCTTCAGGCTCTGGTATCGGAGCCGCTTAAACCCGTGTTGGATACGGTGGTCATGTCCAACGCCGTGCACGGCTATGTCAGTCAGTCGGATAAGGGCGAGCTGGTGATTGGGGCCGGGATCGACGCCTACACAGGCTATGGGCAGCGGGGCAGTGTATCCATCATCGAAGGAAATGTGGCCGCGATCGTAGAGTTGTTTCCGGTGTTCAGTCGGGTAAGGATGCTTCGTCAGTGGGGCGGCATTGTCGATGTCTGCCCCGACGCGTGCCCGATTCTCTCCAAGACCCCGGTGTCTGGTCTTTATTTCAATTGCGGTTGGGGCACGGGAGGGTTCAAGGCCACTCCGGGTTCGGGATGGGCATTCGCGCACACAATTGCCCATGATGAGCCGCACGAACTGAATGCCGCGTTTTCGATTGATCGATTTTATTCCGGCGCCCTGATTGATGAGCACGGCGCGGCCGGTGTTGCTCACTAGGGGATTTGAGGAGAACGGCAGCGTGCTTGAGATCAAATGCCCCTGGTGTGGTTCGCGTGATCAGGATGAGTTTCATTACGGAGGCGAGGCGCACATCGTGCGACCCACCGAGCCTGATGCGCTGGATGATGAGCAGTGGGGCGACTATCTTTTCTTCCGAAAAAACACCAAGGGTGCTCACGCAGAGCAGTGGTGTCATTCCTCAGGCTGTCGTCGTTGGTTTAACGTGATTCGCGATACGGTGACTTACTCAATACATGGGATCTATCGCGTGGGCGAGAAGCCTTCAGGTGAGAAGGTATGAGCGGTGCTCGACGCCTGTCCGAGGGTGGGTTGATTGATCGTTCAAAGCGAATTCATTTTGAATTCAATGGCAAGCGCTATTCGGGCCACCCGGGGGATACCCTTGCGTCGGCGTTGATGGCACAGGGGGTGCGGGTTTTCGGTCGCAGCTTTAAGTACCACCGACCGCGTGGTGTGATCGGGTCATGGGCGGAGGAGCCAAATGCGCTCGTGCAGGTCGGTGAGGGTGGGTTTAGCACGCCCAATCTTCGCGCCACACAAGTGGAGATCTATGAGGGCCTGGTCGCCGCCACGGTAAGCGGTTGGCCGAGTCTTACGTTTGATCTGGGGTCCATCAATAACATCCTTTCGCGACTGCTTCCGGCGGGGTTCTATTACAAGACCTTTATGTGGCCGCGGCGCGCCTGGATGCGATACGAACACTTCATCAGAAAAGCGGCCGGCCTGGGAAGGACGCCAGAGCAGCCGGATCCAGACCGATACGACAAACGCCATGCGCATTGTGACGTGTTGGTGGTTGGCGGAGGCCCGGCAGGGTTGATGGCGGCGCTTGCGGCCGGTCGATCGGGTGCCCGGGTCATCTTGGCTGATGATCAGACTCGCTTCGGAGGCAGCCTGTTGGTTTCACCATCGCGGATTGGTGGAGGCCATCCTTTGGACTGGGTCGACCGTGTGGTGAGCGAGCTTGAAAGCATGCCGAACGTCAACCTGCTGTCCCGATCCACGGCGGTAGGCTACTTTGACCACAACTTTTTGACGATCAACGAGCGCAGAACCCATCATCTAGCGCCTTTATCGGTCGACCGCCGTATCTCGAGAGAGCGGCTGTGGCGAGTGCGTGCCCGACAGGTAGTTCTGGCAACCGGCGCTATCGAACGCCCGCTCGTATTTGATGGAAACGATGCACCCGGGATCATGCTGGCTTCCGCCGTCAGTACTTATATCCGGCGCTATGGAGTCAGCCCGGGAAAAACCGCGGTGGTCTTTACGAATAACGACTCGGGCTATCAGGCGGCGGCCGATATGGTGGATGCTGGGATTACGGTCGCTTGCGTCGTGGATTCGCGGCGATCGGCAGGGGCCGAGGTGTCGGCGCAGATGGCCCGCCTCGGTGTTACCGTACATCCCGGTCACGTTATTTCGTCGGCTCAGAGTGGTGGCGCGGGGCTGTGTCGAGTGGAGCTGTCCAGGCTAACCGCTGGTGGCCAGAGCGTGTACTCTCATCAGGGCATGGTCGATTGCCAGATTCTTGCGATGTCCGGAGGGTGGAGTCCCGTCGTGCACCTGCACTCGCAGTCAGGTGCGAAACCTGTGTTTGATTCGGGCCGGGCCTGTTTCATCCCCGGAGCGTCCGTTCAGGCTGAACGTTCTGCGGTGGCCTGTGGCGGATCGTTTTCTCTTGGCGCCTGTTTGGCCGAAGGGGCGCGGGCAGGGGCAGAAGCCGCAGCCGATGCGGGGTTTGTCTCATCGGGAGTAGATGTGCCCTTTACCGACGCAATAGACGAGGCGCCTGTCGAGGCGCTATGGGAAGTCCCTACCAACATGCTCGACGGCAGTCGAACGAAAAAATTTGTCGATTATCAGAACGACACGACCGCGGCCGATATTCGTCTAGCGGCCCGTGAAGGCTATCGATCGATCGAACACGTCAAGCGCTATACCGCGCTTGGGTTTGGCACCGATCAGGGAAAGTTGGGCAATATCAACGGCCTCGCTATCCTGGGTAAAGCGCTCGACAAACAGCCAGGAGAGGTCGGGACCACGACGTTTCGCCCCAACTACACGCCCGTCACCTTCGGCGCTATGGCGGGGCGAGCGCTTGGCGAGACGCTCTTTGATCCTGTTCGAAAAACAGCAATCCACCCCTGGCACGTTCAACGGGGCGCCCTGTTCGAAAACGTCGGGCAGTGGAAGCGGCCGTGGTATTACCCGCGTTCGGGCGAGACCATGCAGCAGGCGGTGGATAGGGAGTGTTTGGCGACGCGCAATAGCGTGGGTGTGTTGGACGCCTCCACCCTTGGCAAGATCGATATTCAGGGTCCGGACTCGGCGGAGTTCCTGAACTGGATTTACAGCAATAACTGGGCGAATCTTCAGCCTGGACGATGCCGTTACGGCTTTATGCTTGGCGAGGACGGCATGGTGATGGACGACGGGGTGACCACCTGTATTGCGCCCAACCACTACCTAATGACCACCACCACCGGTGGCGCGGCCCACGTGATGGCCTGGATGGAGCGCTGGCTTCAGACGGAATGGCCGCACCTGCGTGTTTATCTTACGTCCGTAACGGATCACTGGTCTGTGATGAGTGTAGCGGGACCCAACGCAAGAAAGGTTATTCAGGCCGCGGGATGCGATGTCGACCTCGAAAACGACAGCTTTCCATTTATGAGTATGCGCGAAGGACAGGTTGCGGGGATTCCGGCACGCATCAGTCGGATCAGTTTCAGCGGTGAATTGGCGTTTGAGATTAGCGTCAATGCGAATCATGGGCTCGCCCTTTGGCGAGCGGTGATGGCGGCTGGGCGGCCGTACGACATCACGCCTTACGGCACGGAAGCGATGCACGTGCTCAGGGCAGAAAAAGGATACGTGATCGTCGGTCAGGATACCGATGGATCAGTGACTCCTGGGGATCTCGGTATGGAATGGATCGTTTCGCGCGCCAAGGATTTTATCGGCAAGCGTTCGTTATCCCGATCCGACACTCGTCGGGATAACCGCAAGCAGCTGGTCGGTTTGTTAACCGAAGATCCTTCTTTCGTCCTGCCGGAAGGGGCGCAACTGGTCAATGAACCCTTGGATGCACGCCCCGTACCTATGATCGGACATGTCACCTCGAGTTACCACAGCGCCTGCCTTGGCCGATCGATTGCGCTCGCGCTGGTGAAAGGAGGCGCCGCACGTCAGGGGGCAACCATTTACGCGCAACTCATGGACGGTACGGCGGTTCCGGTCGCCATATCGGGATCGGTGTTTTACGATCCGGACCATTTCAAATCAAAGTCATGACCACGCCGATCATTGTCACGACCGCGATTACGGGCTCTCAGCCGCGAAAGCGGGATAACCCTGCAGTTCCTGTCACGCCTTCAGAGCAGATTGAGTCTACTCATGAGGCGTTTGAGGCCGGCTCCGCCCTTGTTCACATTCATGTGCGTGACGCCGAGGAGAACCCGTCATCTGATCCCGAGCTTTTTGCGAAGGTTCAGGAAGGTGTCATCAAGCACTGCCCCGGCATGATCATTCAGTTCTCAACCGGTGGGCGTGGTCGGGCAGCCGAGGAAAGAGGGGCTATGCTGTACCTTCAACCGGATATGGCCTCTCTGGCCACGGGGTCAGTGAATTTCCCCGGAATGATCTACGAAAATCCACCTCAGCTGATCGATGCATTGGCAGCCGATATGCAGAAATATTCGGTTAAACCGGAAATCGAAATCTTTGATGCGGCGATGCTGTATCACGCGGTCACTTTGGCTGAGGCAGGCAAGATCCCCTCACCCCTACACGTTCAGTTTGTGAT